>QHBQ01000443.1:0-742 GCA_003243865.1 Candidatus Chloroheliales bacterium
GCCAAGAAGGCGGTTGCCGATGCAGGCAACAAGACGCCGCTCTTCTTCGTTGCGGTCTCCGACCCCTACGCTGCCAAGTTCGCCAACTCGGCCACCGACCATCCTAACAACCTGACCGGCATCCAGGACTCGCCGCCAGTGACTGACGCGCTGAAGCTGATTCAGCAGGTGCTGCCCAATGTGAAGAACATCGGCCTGCTCTGGAACCCCGACGAGGCCAATTCGGTATATACCAGAAACATTGCGGAGGGGGCAGCCGCTATGCTGGGTTTCACCATCATCGAACAGCCAGCCACCGCCAGTGCCAACCTGGCGGATGCAGCGAACGCGCTGGCCGACAAGCAGGTGGACGCCTTCTTTGTCTCGACCACCAACTACGTGGTCACCGGCCTACCCACCATCGCCCAGGTGGGGGCTGGCCGCAGCCCCAAGATTCCGCTGTTCGGCAACGACTTCATCTCGGCCACGCGCGGCGCGTGCGTCACCTACGGCCTCGACTATACCGACTCGGGTCGCAAGGTGGGGCTGATGGCCTGGGCGGCGCTGACCGGCCAGCAGCAGATCAAGGATATGCCGATCCAGCTGCAAACCAAGACCGCGCTTTACGTCAACACCTTCTACGCGCAGCAGCAGGGTGTGACCATCCCCGACAGCGTGCTGAAGCAGGCCGCCCAGGTGCTGGACGGCCCGGCAGCGACGCCGGGGAAGTAACGGCGGCAGATTAAGGATCAAGGATTAAAGA
>QHBQ01000443.1:796-8137 GCA_003243865.1 Candidatus Chloroheliales bacterium
CGCCCAATTTTCGGATAGGCTCTAAAGATTAAAGATGAGGAAGGCGTTACCAGCACGCCTTCCTCATTGTCTTACCAGATACGATTGAGTATGCATTAAATTAGGCCAGGGCGGACGACGGCTCGCCCTACGGAGATGTGCTTGGCGTAGGCGCAACCGCGCAAGCCCCATTGTGATATAATTTGCTTATGTATGACTTGCAGGCATTCCGCAAACGGGTACAAGAGCTATGCCGCCGCAGTTCGCCTTACGACGATGGACGGCACGCTACTCAGCGCGACCTTGCGGAGGCGATTGGTCTGCATCCTACCGAACTGAGCAAGCGATTGAACGGAGTCAAGGATGCGCACCTCAGTGACCGCGATGTGCGGGCAATGGTGCGAACCTTTGCCGAGTGGGGAGCAATCCAGAGCCAGGCGGAGGCGCTCGACCTGCTTAATCTGGTCGGCTGCGCCTCGTTTACCGCCGCCGAGTGGCAGAGTCCGCCGCTCGATATGCTCACCCCGCTCAAGGGGCAAGCAGCAACCGCGCCACCGCGAACGACTCAAGAGCAACCACGCAGTAACCTGCCCCGAGCGCTGACCAGCTTCGTTGGGCGCAAGCGGGAGATGGCTGAGGTGGAGCAGCTAATGAGCCTGACCCGCCTACTGACCGTAACTGGCGCAGGCGGTTGCGGTAAAACCCGCCTCGTGCTGGAGGTGGCGGGGGGGCTGATAGCCAGCTTCGCCGATGGGGTTTGGCTGGTCGAACTGGCGGCTTTGAGCGATCCGCAACTAGTGCCGCAGGCGATCGCTGCGGCGTTGGGGGTGCGGGAGCAGCCCGGCAGCTCGCTGCTCGACACCCTACTCGCCGTACTGCGTGGCCGCGAATTGCTGCTGGTGCTGGACAACTGTGAACATCTGGCGCAGGCGGTGGCCGAGCTGGTTCACCAGTTGCTGCTGCGCTGCCCTAAGCTGCAGATCCTGACCACCAGTCGCGAACCGCTACGCACCGATGGCGAAGTGATATGGCGGTTGCCCTCCATGTCGCTGCCCGAGCCGCAGGTCAAGACAACGCTGCGTAGCCTGGCGCAGTACGAGGCAATCCGCCTGTTCGTGGAGCGAGCAAGGGCCGCCCTGCCGGAGATGGCCCTGACCCAGAGCAACGCCGAGGCAGTGCGCGAGATCTGTACCAGGCTCGATGGCATTCCACTGGCGTTGGAACTCGGAGCGGTGATGGTCAGGGTGATGTCGGTGGAGCAGATCCGCGCTCATCTCGATGACCGCTTCGCCCTGCTAACCACTGGTAGTCGCACCTCTCTACCCCGCCAGCAGACGCTGCAGGCGCTGATTGATTGGAGTTACAACCTACTCACTGAGGACGAGCAGCGGCTGCTGGCGCGGTTGGCGGTGTTTGCGGGCGGCTTCAGTATGGAGGCCGCTGAAGCGGTCTGCACCGATCAGCGCATCAAAGCCAGCGCTGTGGTGATCGGGCTGGGGCGGCTGGTGGACAAATCGTTGGTATTGAAGGACGAGCAGGAGGACACCGCCCGCTACCGACTGCTGGAGACGATCCGCCAGTATGCCGCCGACAAGCTGGCCGCGCATGATGGGGAGGAGGTACGACGCTGCCACGCTAAGTATTATCTGGCGCTGGCCGAGCAGGCCGAGCCGGAACTGCGTGGCGCACAGCAGGTAATCTGGCTGAACCGCCTGGAGCGGGAGCATGATAATATGCGGGCAGCAATAGGATGGTCGCTGGGCAACGCTGAAAACGAAACGGCGATGCGGCTGGGTGGCACCCTATGGAAGTTCTGGGAGACACACGGGCATATCAGTGAAGGGCGGCGCTGGCTGACAATGATGCTGGTAAGGCGAGATGGAGCATCGCCATTGACGCTGGCGCGGATTCTCAATGGGGCTGGAATCCTGGCCTGGAACCAAAGCGATCACTTCGTCGCCCGTTCACTGCTTGATGAGAGCCTGAAGATATACCGCGAACTGGGCGACAAGCGAATGATAGCTCGGTTGCTCAGTAGCATTGGAATAGTAGTTGAGGATAGTGGTGATTACTTGACCGCGCATACACTGCTTGAAGAAAGCCTGGCAATCTATCAGGAACTAGGAGACAAGGTAGGTATTGCCCTCGCACTCAACAACTTCGGCAATGTGCTGATGTATCAGGGCAAGTATGGTGAGGCCCGAACTATCTTTGGGGAGACTGTAGGCCTCTACCGTGAGCTGGGCGAAATGCGGGGTATTGCCATTGCCCTTCACAACCTTGCAATCATTGTCACTACCGAAGGCGATCTTAAGCAGGCGCGGACATTGCGCGAAGAGAGCCTCGCCATCTTCCGGCAGCTAGGTGATGTGCGCAATGCAGCTTATGTTCTCGAAAGCCTGGGTGGTCTATCCACGCAGGAAGGTAACTATGAAGAGGCGCATACGCTGTTCGAAGAGAGCCTAACCACACTTCAAGAGCTAGGCGATGAGTGGGCCAGCGCAATCCTGCTCAATAATCTGGGTAACGTCGCAGTTAGCCAGGGCGACTATGCTCAGGCACGTGCGTATTATCAGGAAGGGATCAAAGTCCAATACAAGATTGGCAACAAAAAAGGTATAAGTGAGTCGCTCGAAGGCTTTGCTAGCCTGGCGGTAAGCGAGGGTCAAATGAGGCGGGCAGCGCAACTGCTAGCTATGTCGGAGGCGCTGCGAGATACAACTGGCACTCCTTTGACTCCTGCCGAACACTCGATATACGAGCGTAATATCGCCGCCGCTCGCACCCAACTAGGCGAGGTGATGTTTACCGCTGCCTGGCTGAAGGGTAGGGCGATGCCGCTTGATGAAGCAATTGACTATGCCTTGAATAGTTTAACCCCAGTTTGAACAAAATAAAGGCTGCATCGCGCCAATCTCCTCAACCAGCCAGTCTTCGATGGTCTTCACTACCGCGTCAGCCTCCATGTCTTGCAGCATCTCGTGACCGCTGCGCTCGAACCAGACGATCTGCTTCTGGTCGGCGGGGGTGCTGACCCGCTCGTAGATGGTAGCGGCAGCGGATGGGGTGATGATGGTGTCCTTGCGCGAGGCGATCACCAGGATGGGGGTGCGCACCTGGGGCAGCTTCTGCTCGACCAGCTTGGCGTACTCCCAGGCCGACTTGAAACTCTTAGTCGGGAATTTCTTGTAGTTGGTGTTGCGCTTCGCCAGTTCCTTATCGTTAAAAGGGTTTGGCGAATTGAACTCCGGCAAAACAGTGGCGAGCAATGGGGTCAGCTTCGTGAGCGGACTGAGATAACGCAGCGCCGCGGCGATGGTAGCGATACCGGCGAGGCGGGCGGTGTAGCGGGTGGCAAGGTCGAGGGCAATCAGGCCGCCCACGCTCAGGCCGAGGATAACGGCGTGGTCAGCCTCATTGAATAGCTCCTTCAGCGCCGCTTCCGCGTCAGCGTACCACTCCGGCCAGCCTACCCCTTGCAGGTTCTGGTAGTGACTGTTGTGACCGCGCAGCACCGGCATTCGATAGGGCAGGCCGAGGCGCTCGACCATTGGCTCCAGCGCCCGCACCGTATCGAGGCTGGAGGTGAAGCCGTGCAGAATCAGCGCGCCGAGCGGCTCCTTCATCTGGCCGTGCGCGTTGATGCTGCCCAAATAGTGGGGCATCGTCCGTACTGACGCCGGACGGTCATCATCACTTGAAGGTTTCATCTATCTCCGCGGAGGTTTCGGCACCAATTTCGGAGTTGTCGCCCACGTTGAAGGTCCTGTATGCGTCACGCACAATCGCCTTATCGCCCACAATCGAGGCAGAGAGGCTGACGTTGTGCAGTTGCGCATTCGTGTTGATGATCGAGTTGCGCACAATGCTGCCCTGCACCGTCACGCCCGCATTGATGGTGGCGTAAGGGCCGATCACGCTATGCTCCAGTTTAGCCGAGTCGTGGATATAGCAGGGGGGGATGACCACGCTGCTGCCTTGCAGGTAGGGTGCATTGCCGTGGGTGTTGTGGCGGCGCAACAGGTAGCGGTTGCTGTGCAGCAGGGCATAGGGCGTACCGGTATCCTCCCACACCTGCGCCTCGCTGGTGGTGAACTTCGCGCCCTCGTCAATCATGATCTGAATGGCGTCGGCAAGATAGAACTCGCCCTTCGTTTTGATGTCGCGCTCGATTAGCGCACTGACAGCGCGGGCCAGCCATTCGCCCTCGCGGAAATAGTAGAGGCCAATTACCGCCAGGTTGGACTCCGGCTGCTGTGGCTTCTCCACCATTTTCTTCACGTAGCCATCCGGCCCAGGCACCGCGATGCCAAAGCGGGATGGATCAGGCACCGGCTGCACGTACATAACGCCGTCGTGAGTGGCGCTGGTAAGCTGCTGCAGATCAGCCTCAAATAGCGTATCGGCGAACATGGTAATGCAAGGGCCAGCCAGGTACTCGGCCGCCAGCTTGACTGCATGGCTCTGGCCCAATGGCACCGGCTGCTCCACATAGGCGGCCTTCAAGTTGGGATATACTTCCTTGATGTACGGCTCGATCTGGTAGCCGAGATAGCCGGTGATGAAGATGACCTGCTCGATGGGGATCTGCAATAGCTCATCAAGGATATGGCCCAGTACCGGCTTACCCGCCACGTTGACCAGCGCTTTGGTGTGGCTGAAGGTGTGGGGGCGCATTCGCGTCCCCATCCCGCCTGCGATTATCACTACTCTCATGCCTACATTCTCCTTTCAATCCTCAGCACTGGCATTAATCCCGCTTTTGCGGGCCGATGGGGATGGGGCGATGCTCAAAGTAGGTGTTAAGGATGACGGTGGTACGGGTGCGGGAGACGCTGGGGATGGTGTTCAGCCGCTTGAGCAGCATTTCGAGGTCACGGGTGGTGCGGGTGCGCACCTTCAGCACATAGTCGTCCTCACCGGCGACGCCGTAGCAGTCTTCGACCTCGATGAACTCGGCCAGCCGCTCGTGGAGGTCAACATCGTGGTTGGCCCCGCCCATTTGGCTCAGTTGCACGATCGCGGTCACACCATAGTTGAGCGCCTCGGCGTCGAGGATGGGGCGGTAGCCCTGGATGATGCCCTTGCTCTCCAGCTTGCGCACCCGCTCATGCACCGAACTGGTGGCAAGGCCAATCTGCTCGGCCACCTGCGAAAGGGGGATGCGGGCATCATCCTGCAAGCGGGCGAGGATCTCGGCGTCAATATCGTCTATCATTTATGTTTCTCCGATGGGGGCGAATACTTCAGGGCCGAAGCGTTCCTCCTGGCCCAGCGCGGGCAGGTGGTGATTATAGTAGATGCGATAGGCTGGCACTTGCACAATGGTGCGCTCCGGCCAGCGAAAGGCGGTCAGCCAGCCGCCGAATGCGCAGCCCTGGTCAATGTTGATGGTATTATTGCGTATCTCCGGCGTGCGCACCGGGGTGTGGCCGTAGACGATGAAGCGCCAGCCGTGATAGTTGGCTGCCCAGTCGCGGCGCACCGGCAGGCCGTCGGGGGTGGTTTCGCCAGTAGTATCACCATACAGGCACATCGCCTCCACATCCTTGCCCTGCCGTCCGATCATATCCTCCTTGATGCCAGCGTGACAGGCCACCACTTGCCCGCCGTCGAGCATCAGATAGATAGGCGATTTGCTGACCAGGTTGATCACCTGCTGGCGGAACTCCTCGCGCTCGGCAGTGGGCAGCGAGTTGAACTCCTCGATGGTCGTCTCCATCCCGTAACCGACCCGCACGTTGCGGCCCATCAGCCAGCGCATCAGCTTGTTGCAGTGGTTGCCCGGCGTGTAGAGCGCGCTGCCAGCAGCAACCATGTTGATAACGATGCGGAACGCTTCGACGCTGCGCGGGCCGCGGTCGGTGATGTCGCCGATGAATACGGCGCGGCGACCGCCGGGGTGAACATAGGTGAGGTGGGCAGTCTTGACGTAGCCAAGCTCGACAAGTAGCTCCTCAAGCTCGTCGGCGCAGCCATGCACATCGCCGATGAAGTCGAACGGGCCGTTACCCCCAATAGTGATGTCGCGCATGTGTATCTGCGCACTGTCCAGGTCGGCGGAGCTGAGGGTGTAAACCGCGTCCATACCCTCGTTCTCCAGCAGCGGCAGCGAGTTGCGGAAGGCATCCATCTGGCGGCCAATCACCAGCGGGCCAACACTGCGGGTGGCGCGTTGGCGATCTTGCTGGTTGGCAAGTTGCTCCGGCACGTCGAAGGCGAGAATGATGACGGCAAAGTTGTGCTTGCGGGCAATGTCGCGCAGCGCGATGCGGTACTCGGCCCGCAGCGCGGTGCTGTCGGCCACGGTGGTGCGCCCCAACGCCAGCCGCTTGTCAATAATGTTGTAGAACAGGTCGAAGGCGGGGCCAGATACCGCCTGGTTGCGCTCATCATCAGAGATGAGCGCGCGACAGCGGTCGGTGGAGACAATGGCGGTTTCGGGGAAGAAGCGGCGCACGAAGGTACTCTTGCCGCTGCCGCTAGCCCCGACCAGGATGAGCAGGGTGCGCGGGTCAATCTCGATGGTGGAGGACATGGTTGCTCCTATGGATGAAAATAGCCTTTCGCTATTTTACCATAATCGTAGCGGCAGGGGCAACTTGGGGGGTGTCGCGCGGGCGACCGCAGTTGGCCCTGACCGGGGCTGTGGCAAAGTAGGCCAGGGCGCAATGAATTTGCGCCCCTACAAGCGCGAAGCCGATGTAGGGGCGTGATTTATCACGCCCTGGGGAGGACCAGGCAACTTGCAGCAGCGTGCAGGACTGTGCTATACTCGCTCAACTTCTGGATGTTCGACGAGAGAGAATAAAACAATGAACCTATGGCATGATCTCGCACCTGGCCCTGAAGGAAAGGTGCCAAAAGTAATCAACATGGTGGTGGAGATCCCGTTCGGCAGCAACATGAAGTATGAGTTGCACAAGCCGACCGGCGCGATCAAGCTTGATCGTGTGCTGCACGCCTCGGTTTATTACCCAGGCGACTACGGCTTTATCCCGCAAACCTACTACGACGACGGCGACCCGCTCGATGTGCTGGTGCTGACCAACAATCCAACCTTTCCCGGCTGCATCGTGGAGGCGCGGCCCGTCGGCATCTTCCACCTGATTGACCATGGTCAGCCCGACGATAAAATCCTCGCCGTGCTGGAGCGCGACCCCTACTTCACCGAGTTTGCTGACCTCGACTCGTTGCCGCCTTTCTATAGGAAGGAAGTGACTCACTTCTTTAGTGTCTACAAAGACCTGGAGGGCATCACCACCGAGGCAAAGGGCTGGGATGGGCGCGAGGCCGCCTGGGAGCGCATAAACTACGCAATTGATTTGTATCAGACGAAGATCGCCAATGAACGTGAGCGGG
>QHBQ01000501.1 GCA_003243865.1 Candidatus Chloroheliales bacterium
GCGCTGATTACCGATGCACAGGGTCACAAGCTCGGCTACGAAAACGGCAAGTTCGTCAACGAGATTCCCGGCGCTTACGACAGCGTGATAAAGGGCGCTGCCCTGGTTGCCAACCACGAGCCAATCTACTACCTGCCCGCCAGTGGTGACTACAGCATTGACATCACTGGCAGTAGCCTGAGCGGGCAGGATACTGAGGAACTGGCGCTGTTCGGCCAGGGCATGGCCGCCGACGTGTCGAACATCAAGCTGGACAAGGGCATGGATGACCAACTCAGCCTATCCGGCCAGAAGCTCGACTTCAAGGCGGGCGAGGCGGAATCCCCCGACATCAAGCTGGCGGTAGAGATGGGCGGCAAGGACTATCAGGTTGACATCAATGGCCTCAATGCCCAGAGCGGCCAGGACATCAGCGTGAGTGTGGACGAGACCACTGGCAAGCTGGCGGTGAAAGACAGCGCCAGCACTGACGAGAGCTACAACCTGACCGTCACCGAGGAAGATGCCAGCGGCAATCACACCTTCAAGCATAACGGCGTAGACCTCGCCCCCGGCAACACTGACTACGTGGACTTTGGCGCGTGGGATGACCAGGGCGCACTGAAGGTCGAGGTTGACCAGGGCAGTAACGGCTCAATTGACCAGACCGTAGATGAGCCGAATCAGCCGTAAGGCAGTTGAAAGTTGAAGGTTAAAAGTTGAAAGCGGGGCGCACTGATGTGCGCCCCTGCTGTACTTCTACTCATTGCTCAGACCTCATGGCGTTATCACACCCTTGTAGACAATCTGAGCCATCTCGTCGCGGCGGATGGGATTGTTGGGGCGGAACGTGCCATCGGGGTAGCCGTTGATCACACCCTTGCTGTGCGCCGTCTCGATGCTGACGTAGAAGATGTTGGTGTTCGGCACATCGCTGAAGGTCTGACCGCCTCCGGTGGGAGTAAAGAGCGGATAGTGGGCGGCACCAACCACCAGTTTGGTAAGTTGGGCGCGGGTAATCGGGATGTTGGGTAGGTAGCAAGGATAGGTGGCACCATGCG
This sequence comes from Candidatus Chloroheliales bacterium, assembly GCA_003243865.1. Next base: position 1,041 of record QHBQ01000501.1, read on the forward strand.
CAGTGCAGCCGTTAACGTCGAAGCCGCTGAGGATGCCGTAGTGGAAGCCAGTCTCGATGTAGACGTAGGCGAAGTAGCTGGGTGGCACATCGGTGAAGGACTGGCCGCTGGGTGGAGTGTAGAACGGCGTGCCGAAGCCTAGCACCACCACCTTGGCAAACTGGCCGCGGGTGGAAGTGCCAGCCGGTGAGTAGTGGGTGGGGTCGAGGCCATTGACTACGCCGCGACAGTAGAGGTAGTTAATCGCATGGAAGAATATGTTGGTGGTGATGTCCACGAACGGATTGGGGCAGACGGTTGGCTGCGGGGTGAAGGTCGGCGCGGGTGTGTTGGTTGGCGCAGGGGTGTTGGTAGGGCCACCGGGGGTCGGTGTACCGCACCCTGTAGCGCTGTAGTGTTCCACCAGAGTACCAAAGCTATACATACCAACCGCCCAGACATCGCTCCCAGATATTGCTGCTACTCCAATTAGCTGATCCCACACTCCGGGGTGGGGGTTGGGGATGACGTTCCAGCTCGTACCATCCCAGTGTTCCACTAGCGCCTTAGAGTTATAGATATCACTGTTGTAATACCAGCCAACTGCCCAGATGTCGCTTGGCGATGTTGCGCTTACTGCAAGTGGGTAGTTGTATGTGCCAAGGTTGGGGCTGGGGACGACATTCCAGCGCGTGCCATCCCAGTGTTCCACCAGCGTGTAAATGGGGCTGCCGTTCCCATAGAAACCAACCGCCCAGATGTCGTTTGGCGATATGGCGGTTACGCCACTTAGCGCACCGTAGCCACTAGGAGTTGGGCTGGGAGCGAAGCTCCAGCTGGTACCGTCCCAGTGTTCCACCAGCGTCCCGCCGTAGCCATAACCGCTGCTGCCAGCACCACCAACCGCCCAGACATTGCCTTGCGATATGGCGGTTACTCCTTTAAGATAGTTGTCGAGGTTGCCAGGGCTGGGACTAGGGATTACGGTCCAGCCGGCACCATCCCATTGTTCCGCCAGCGTACTGTGGGGGGTGCCGCTGCCGTTGTTATAGTCACCAACTGCCCAGACCTCGCTTGGCGATATCGCAGTTACTGCGTTTAGTATGTTGTATGATGAGCCAGGACTGGGGCTAGGGACGATGGTCCAGTTCGTGCCGTTCCAGTGTTCCACCAGCGTGTAATAGACGCCGCCGCTGCTATAGTTACCAACTGCCCAGGCATCGCTTTGCGATATGGCGGTTACCCCATACAGGTAGCCGTTGTAGCTAGGACTTGAGACGACGCTCCAACTACTGCCGTCCCAGTGTTCCACCAGCGTACCGTCGTAATTGTCACCGACCGCCCAGATATCGCTTTGCGACATTGCTGCTACTCCGAGTAGCTGTTCGCCACCGCTACCAGGATTGGGACTATAGACGACGCTCCAGCAAGGAGCATCTGTTGGTTTATGCGGGTCGCTGCCCGCCGCCTGGCTAGAGGTCGAGGTCGCCATGCCGCTGAACAGCAGCAGGCTAATGACCGCGATGAGGGACACTGTTCCTAGCTTGCGCATCATCTGCCTCCTATCTGAATGGGCGACCCGCTAGCATAGCAACGGGCCGCCCGCTTTGTTCTCATTCCTATGGCGTGGTCACACCCTTGTAGACGATCTGGGCCATCTCGTCGCGGCGCACACTGTTGTTGGGCCGGAAAGTGTTGTCGTTGTAGCCGTTGATTACCCCCTTGTTGTGCGCGGTCTCAATGCTGACGAAGAAGACGTTGCTGGGCGGCACATCGCTGAACGTCTGCCCTGTTGTCGGCGTGTAGTATGGATAATGGGCCGCGCCGACTACCAGCTTGGTTAGTTGTCCCCGCGTAATCGGCAGGTTGGGTAGATAACAGGGGTAGGTCGCACCATGCGCAGCGCAACCGGCGGGGTCGAAGCCGTTGAGGATGCCGTTGTGGAAGCCGGTTTCGATATAGGTGTAGGCAAAGTAGCCAGGTGGCACATCGGTGAAGTCCTGCGTCCCGCCAGCGGGGGTGTACAGTTGCTCACCGAAGCCGAGCACCACTACTTTGGCGAACTGGCCGCGGGTTGCCGTGCCTGCGGGCGAGTAGTGGGTCGGGTCAGTGCCGTTGACATCGCCGTGACAGTAGAGGTAGTTAATCGCGTGGAAGAAGATGTTGGTGGTGATGTCCACGAAGGGATTGGGGCAGACGGTGGGTTGCGGGGTGAAGGTCGGCGCGGGCGTGTTGGTTGGCGCAGGCGTGTTGGTTGGGCCTCTGGGTGTTGGTGTACTACACCCTGAACCGCTGTAGTGTTCCACCAGCGTGTAATTGGTGCCCATGTTGTTTTCATAATAACCAACCGCCCAAACGTCGCTTGGCGATATGGCGGTTACTGCGTATAGAGTGTTTACGTATGTGCCAGGGTTAGTACTGGGAACGACGCTCCAGCTGGTGCCGTTCCAGTGTTCCGCCAGCGTGTTATAGTTGCCACTGCTGTCATAATAGTAACCCACCGCCCAGACATCGCTTGACGATATGGCGGTTACTCCGTATAGTTCGTTGTTGTATAGGCCAGGGTTAGGACTGGTGACAACGCTCCAGCTGCTGCCGTTCCAGTGTTCCACCAGCGTGCCACCGTCATAGCCACCAACCGCCCAGACATCGCTTGACGATATGGCGGTTACTCCAAGTAGCTGGTTGTAGGTTGTGCCAGGGCTAGGACTGGTGACGACGCTCCAGCTGCTGCCGTTCCAGTGTTCCACCAGCGTGTTATAGTTGCCGCTGCTGTCATCATAGACACCTACCGCCCAGACATCGCTTGGCGACATTGCTGCTGCTGAGTTTAGAACGGTCTGGCTGTTACCAGGGCTGGGACTGGTGACGACGCTCCAGCTGCTGCCGTTCCAGTGTTCCACCAGCGTGTTATAGTTGCCGCCGCTTACATAGTTACCAACTGCCCAGACATCGCTTTGCGATATGGCAGTTACTGCTGATAGATGGTTGTTGCCGGAGCCAGGGTTAGGACTGGGGACGACGCTCCAGTTCGTACCGTTCCAGTTTTCTGCCAGCGTGTACTGGCTGCCGCCGCTTGCATAGTAACCAACCGCCCAGACATCGCTTGACGATATGGCGGTTACTCCGTATAGTTCGTTGTTGTATGTGCTAGGGTTAGGACTGGTGACGACGCTCCAAGTTGGCGTGCAAGTGGCAGGCGCGTGCTGCGGCAACCCGCTGCCAATCGCCTGGCTGTGAGTGGAAGCTGCCATGCCGCTGAACAGCAGCAGGCTAACGACCGCGATGAGGGACACTGTTCCTAGCTTGCGCATCTTCTGCCTCCTAACTGAATGGGCGGCTTGCGGGGCTATGCTAGCAGGTCGCCTGCTTTGTCTCACCTGAGGGTGAACAATGGGTGTTAGTTATGGCAGCATAATTCATGCCACGATTGAGCAAGTTTTGAGGTATAGTTTATCTGCTTCAGCTGAGTAACACCAGTTCGCGATGGTGCTGGTGCAAAAAATGGAGGGGCGCGATAAATCCGCGCCCCTACGGATAATGCACCCTCCTCGACGAATTAGCATAAGTGAGCGCACAGCAGCAAAAAGCCCCCCTGACGCGCGAGGAGGGCTTCTTTGGAGGGTTTCAGGCTGCTAGGGATGCACCAGCGCCTCGGCCTCTTCCTTCTCGCGTTCGCCGACCACATCAATCGCCTCGTCGCTGGGGCGACGGCGCGGAGCGAATTTGCACCGGTCATCGAGAGGCTGGAACGCTTCGTGCGCCACGAGCCGCTGCGCCGCATCAACGAGTGCGCCTTCGCCGTGCTGGCGCTGGAGAGTGAGCCGGTTGAGCCCCACCTGTTACTTCAGCCGCTTGACGATGTGCCAGCCGTAGGGGCTGGTGCGCGGGTCGTAGTCGGCGATGCCGATCTCGCCCACCTGCAAGGGGAAGCCGGTGTCGCCGAAGGCTGGCACCATGCCAGTACGTGCGTACTCGCCAGCGGTGGGGACGATTCCCTTGTTCGACATTCCATAGATGCCGGGCGGCGAGTCGTCGGTGTGCTGGCGCACCAGGTCATCGAAGTTCGCGCCCGCCTGGGCCTGCTTGAGCAGGTCATAGGCCAGAGTGCGGGCCTGCTCCTTGCTGCGACTAATCGGCTGGTCGGGGACGCTGCCCTTGAAGCCGATCAAGATGTGCTGCACCTGGATGTGGTCGGGTTCCTGATTTGCCATCTGCTTTCTCCTTTTACTTTGGGCGAGCGCCACCCGCTCTTACCCACCGCCTACCTACTTGCCGTTACGTTGCAGCGCCAGCAGGGTGGCAATGGTAATGCCCAGGCTGGCAAGGCCGACCAGCACCGGCAAGCCGATAGGATCAGCCAGGTTGTTGTCAGCGTTCCTGTAGATAGAGTAGGCGCTGGCGACGAAAGCCATGCCGTTGAAGACCACTGCCATCACCGCAGGCCAGCGGAACTCGCGCCAGTTGCGGGAGAGCAGTTGGAAAACGCCCATCACGCCATAGCCAAAGGTGGCTGCGCCCGCCTCACGGAAGATGAGCGCATCAGTGACGCGGTAGCCGAACATCCTGCCGAGCGTGCCGCTGGCAACCAGCGGGGCCAGGCCGAAGACTA
>QHBQ01000433.1 GCA_003243865.1 Candidatus Chloroheliales bacterium
TTGACGATGAACTCAGGGTCAATCGGCGAGATGCCGCCCATCACCCGCACCAAGTCGGGACGAGCCTGCTTCACCGTCGCCCCCGCCCAGCGCACCATCTGGCTGAACTCCTGCCAGTCAGGGTCCATCGCAAAATCCCAGTGGCTGAGGTTGTTAGGTTCGTTCCAGAACATCACGGAGTCCAGCATGATTGCCCTCCTGTCTCGTTTGCATCAGGTATAAAGCAAGATATTTGCCACCATCTTTGTTGTTGGTTGAAGAGGAGGAGTTAGAACAAGCGCCTGTTTTATAAGCAAATACCCTGGCCCAGTGTGGGTCAGGGTGTCTGAAGCAGGCGTGCGTCACATGCACCTACGCAACTTTAATCTGCAATCTGCAATCTACAATCTACAATCTACAATCAAGCTGGCTGGCCTGGCAGGATTCGAACCTGCACCTCCGGCATTAACAGTGCCGCGCTCTACCGTTAAGCTACGGGCCAATGGGTAGGGACACGGCGCTGTGTACCCTGTTGCCCCTCTCCCTAACCCTCTCCCCCGGCGGGGAGAGGGGAAGAGTAGGCTCCGCCCGGTGGGGAGAGGGGAAGAGTAGGCTCCGCCCGGTGGGGAGAAGAGATTTGCGAGAGCTACTTGCTACGCAGTTGGGGGAACAGTATAACATCGCGGATGTTGGTTTGTCCAGTGAAAATCATCGCCAGGCGGTCAATGCCGATACCCATCCCGCCGGTGGGCGGCATTCCGTATGCGAGCGCGGTGAGGAAGTCCACATCCATGCGGTGGGCCTCCTCGTCGCCAGCGGCGGCATCGCGGCCAGCGGCAACGAAGCGAGCGTACTGGTCGGTGGGGTCGTTCAGTTCGCTGAAGGCGTTTGCCATTTCGAAGCCGCCCATATACGCCTCGAACCGCTCGGTGCGCTGGGGATCGTCGGGGCGGCGCTTGGCGAGCGGCGAGAGCAGCACCGGGTGGCCGACCAGGAAGGTGGGGCTGATGAAGCCCGGCTCAACCGTCGCGCCCAACACCTCGTCGAGCAGCTTGGCCCAGCGCATCTCCGGCTCGACGTGGATGCCCGCCTTGCGGGCCGCCTCATACAGCGCGCGCCTGCCCGCCTCAGTGTCGGGATACTCGTTGAAGTCAATGCCCGCGTGTTCAATCAGCGCGTCGCGCATATCCACCCGCCGCCAGGGTGGGGTGAAGTCGAGCAGATTGCCATCATACTCGAATTGCAGACTGCCGCATAGCTCCAGGGCCAAGCCGACGCACATCTCCTCGAACAGCACCATCATCGTCTCGTAATTGGCGTAGGCTTCATAGAGTTCGAGCATGGTGAACTCTGGGGCGTGGGTGGCGTCCGCGCCCTCGTTGCGGAAGTCGTGGGCAAACTCGTAGACCCGCTCGAATCCGCCCACGAGCAGGCGCTTGAGGTAGAGTTCGTCAGCGATGCGCAGGTAGAAGGTCTGGTCTAGCGCTTGGTAGTAAGTGGTGAATGGCCGCGCCGTCGCCCCACCGTAGATTGGTTGCAGGATCGGCGTTTCCACCTCGAGGTAGCCGCGCTGATCAAGGAAGCGGCGCATCAAGGTGACCATCCGGCTGCGGGTGCGCGCCACCTGCCTGCTTTCGGGGTTGGCGAGCAGGTCAACGTGGCGCTGGCGATAACGCTTCTCAGTGTCGCTGAGGCCGTGCCACTTGTCTGGCAGAGGGTGCAACGACTTGCTGATTATCGCGCAGGCGGTCACGCGCAGGGTAATCTCGCCGCTGCGAGTGAGGAACAGGTTGCCGGTCGCACTGAGGAAGTCGCCGAGGTCGAGGTCGCGGCAGAGTCGCTCGTAATTCTCTGCGCCCAGCACATCGCGCTTGAAGTAGAGTTGGATGCGCCCGCTGCCGTCCTCGATGGTGGCGAATGCAGCCTTGCCCATCATTCGCCAGAGAACCACCCGCCCACCCAGGGTCAGGATGGGGTTGTCGCCGACGGGTGCGCCATGCTCGTCCAGCCCAGCGATGCTGAGTTCGTTCCACAGAGCCAGCGCCTCGGCAGCGGTGTGGGTGCGCGCCACACGGGCGGGATAAGGATCGTTGCCTTCTGCCTGCATTCGGCGCAGCTTGTCCAGCCTGACGACGGATTGCTCCTCCAGGCCCAGGTCTTCAATAAAACGCTGGTCAAGCTCATCACTCATTCAATGCTCAGGATGGTAAAATCCAATTTGCCCGCGGGCGAATGTACAGTCACGGTATCGCCGACCTTGTGGCCGAGCAGCGCCTTGCCGACCGGCGACTCGTTGCTGATCTTGCGCAGCCGCGAGCTGGCTTCCGCCGAGCCGACCAGGGTGTAACGCTCCTCCTCGCCATCGCCGTCCTTGACCGCGACGACGCTGCCGAGCGCCACCATCCCATTCCCGTTACCATTCTCGATAATCTGAGCGTGGCGCAGGCTGTGTTCGAGGCCGCGGATTTCGCCCTCCAGCCAGGCTTGTTCGTTCTTGGCATCTTCATACTCGCCGCTCTCGCTGATGTCACCATCGGCTTTGGCCTGATGGATGCGATCGGCCACTTCGGGGCGGCGCACGGTTAGCAGGTGGCGCAGCCGCTCTTCGAGCCGCGCCTTACCTTCAGCAGTCAGGTAGACTGGTTTATTATCGGCCATATTCTGATATTCCCTTCTTCACCGCAAGGCTGGCACTTAGGCCAGGGAGATTGAAAAGACTGAGGCGCGTGCGTGGCGGCCTCAGTCACAAGTACGGTATGTCGCTTTCGTCGGCTATCAGCAAGCAGACTTGGGGCTTATTATACACGAAACTGGCGGATTTGGCAACAATTGGTACGCCCGGAGGGACTCGAACCCCCGACCCTCTGATCCGAAGTCAGATGC
>QHBQ01000418.1 GCA_003243865.1 Candidatus Chloroheliales bacterium
GGCGCGATGCCCGCCTTACGAATCGCCATCTTCATGCAGCGAGCCGCGCCCGCGCCCGCATCGTCAGCGGCAGCCATATGGTAAGCGTCGTTGGAGCTACCATAGCCGATCATCTCGGCGTAGATGCGCGCGCCGCGGGCCTGGGCGTGTTCAAGCTCTTCGAGAATGAGGCAGGCGGCGCCCTCGGCGATAACGAAGCCGTTGCGGTTCTTGTCGAACGGGCGGCTGGCGCGGGTCGGGTCGGGGTGGGTGGCAAGCGCTCGCATCGAGATGAAGCCGGCGAGGGTGATCGGCACGATCACGTACTCGGCGCTGCCAGTGACTGCGACATCAGCATCGCCGCGTCGGATCGTCTCCCACGCCTCACCCACGTTATGACCGCCAGTGGCGCAAGCAGAGACCACCGCCATGTTCGGACCGCGTGCGCCGAGCTTGATCGCGATATAGCCACTGCCGCTATCGGGCAACATATTGGCAATTAGAAAGGGGCTGACCCGCCGCGAGCCGCGCTCTTCCAGCACCTTCTGCTGGGCCAGTAGGGTGGAGGAGCCGCCAGTGCCACTGCCGAATATTACCGCGATGTTGTCACGGTTCTCGTCCGTCACCTTCAGGCAGGAGTCGGCAAGCGCATCCAGGGCAACGGTAATCGCGAAGGCAACGTAGCGGTCGAGTTGCTTCACTTCTTTGGCGTCCATGTAGCCAGTCGCTTCCGCATCGAAGCCCTTGACTTCACCGGCGAAGTTGGGGTTAAACTCCGAGGCGTCGAAGCCCTGAATCGGGGTGATGCCGCTGCGCCCTGCCTTCAGCCCTGCCCAGGTCTGCTCCAAATTGTTGCCCAGGCAGGTGATCGCTGCCATGCCCGTTACTACTACTCGTCTGCTCACGTGCTTACTCCTCTAGGGGTTTTTGCCTGAAGGGTCAGACTTTGGCAAAGTCGGCGTCACTGAGGGTCATGGTTTCCACTTCATCGCTGATGCGTTTGATCAGGCCGCTGAGGGTAGAGCCGGGGCCAATCTCCATGAAGTTGCTGATGCCCTGGTCAACCATCTGCCGCACCGAGCGACTCCACTGCACCGAGCCGACCAGGTGGGCAACCAGTTCACGCTTGATTTCGTCGGCGGTAGTTAGCGCCTGGCCGCTCAGGTTGCCGATAATTGGCACGCTGGGGTCGCTAAGTTGGAGGTTCTCGATGATGCGGGCCAATTGCTCGCCCGCCTGTTGCATCAGCGGCGAGTGCGAGGCGATGCTAACCGCCAGGCGGGCGACGCGCTGCGCCCCGCGCTGTTTGGCAAGCTCCATCGCGCGGTTCAGGGCGGCGAGGTCGCCAGAAATGACGTTCTGCACCGGGCTGTTGGCGTTGGCACAGACAACCACGCCTAGTTCCTGCGCCTCTTCGCAAACCTGCTCGACCTCCTCGCGCTGCAAGCCAATTACGGCGGCCATGCCGCCAGGGACCGTCTGATCCGCCTCTTTCATCAGCCGTCCGCGTTCGCGCACCAGCAGCAGAGTATCCTCAAAGCTGAGTGAACCGGCGGCCACCAACGCGGTGTACTCGCCGAGGCTATGCCCGGCCACGAAGCGCGGGGCGATAATCGCGCCCAGCTTGCCCCACTTCTCCTTAAGCGCCTCTAGCGCAGCGATGCTGACGGTGAGGATCGCGGGCTGGGCGTTAATCGTGTCCTGCAACTCGTCCACCGGACCCTCGAAGCAGAGTTTGCTGAGGGGAAAACCCAGCACCTCGTCGGCCCGCTCGAACACCGCGCGGGCCGCGGGCGAGCTTTCATAGAGCAGCTTGCCCATGCCCACGTATTGCGAACCCTGGCCGGGGAAGACGAACGCCCATTTATCGCGCAAATAATTAACGTCTATCATGATACAGTCTCCATCCGCTGCCTCCTGCTGCATTGGAGGAGGTTAACGCTTCCTTTGTTTCATAATCCCCCTCCCTATCTGGAGAGGGTTGGGTTCACAGTTCCCCCTCTCCCCGCCGGGGGGGAGGGTTGGGGAGAGGGGCGGACGCCCGCCGCGTCACATATACATCCCGCCGTTGACGCTGAGAACCTGGCCAGTGATGTAGCCAGCCCGCTCCGAGGCGAGGAAGGCGATCGCCTCGGCCACCTCCTCCGGCTTGCCGATACGCCCTAGCGGGATTTGCTTGAGCATCTCCGCCTTAATGTTGTCAGGGATGACGGCAACAATGTCGGTGTCAATAAAGCCGGGGGCCACCGCATTGGCGGTGATGTTGCGGCTGGCGTATTCGCGGGCGAGCGATTTGGTCAGGCCAATGACCCCCGCTTTGGCGGCGGCGTAGTTGACCTGGCCGGAGTTGCCGCTGAGGGCTACCACCGAGGTGAGATTGATGACCCGCCCCCAGCGGTTACGCATCATCCCGCGCAACGCCGCCTGGGCAGTTACGAACATACTGCGCAGGTCGGTGTTCAACACCGCATCCCACTCTTCCAGGCTCATCCGCATCATGATATTATCGCGGACGATACCGGCGTTGTTGACCAGGATGTCGAGCTTGCCGAACTTGTCGTTAACCGCAGCGATCAGCCCCTCGGCCGCTTTGGGGTCGGCAACATCGGCGGCGAAGGCAGCCGCGCTCCCGCCCGCGGTGGTAATCTGGTTGACTACCTCCTCAGCGGGGGTGGTGCTGGCGTTGTAGTTGACCGCCACGATCGCGCCCATCTCGGCGAGGCGTAGCGCGGTTGCTCGTCCGATGCCCCGCGAGGCCCCGGTAACCAGCGCGACGCGGCCCTCAAGTTCTGCTGGCATAAAAACCTGCCCTCCTCTTGTGGCTCGGACATAGGTATCATGTTAACAGATATTAGCGGGCGAATCATAACACACGCTTGGGGCAATGTCAATTATCTTCTGAGCAGTGGGCACCAAGGCGTGATAAACCCCCGCCCCTACGCAATTTCGTGCTTGCAGGGGCGCAAATTCATTGCGTCCTCGTCCACTTTGCTACAACCTAGGAAGCAAGCAGCTTGGTGCATATGGTATACTGATTGCAACAAATCAGGCCGAGGGCTCGTATTACAGTCACCAGCATTGAACTAGCGCGCCAGGTGCGCTGCTACTCCAGCTATCATTGAATCGCGACAAAACTTACTATCCAGCAGGATGACTTGCTTAAAGAAAGGGGACTGTTCAACCATGTCTAGCGATTATGAGAACGGCGGGAATTCAGTCGGTGGCAACGATCCCGGCCAGAGGCGGGGCAACCCGCCGAGTAACTATC
>QHBQ01000013.1 GCA_003243865.1 Candidatus Chloroheliales bacterium
GCCGGATATCTATAACTTCCCCGACGCGGTAGCCAGCGATTATGCCGTTTCGCTGGAGGAAGGAAGCGCCAGGATATCAGAAACCGAAGCGGGGCGCATTAACGTGGCGGGTTTCGCGGTTGAGTTCGACGCGGCGCGAGGGTTGTGGTATGCCGACCTTACAATCAACTCGCCCAGCGACACCTATATGCCTTTCGTGCGCCTGGCGCTGGTGCGCTATCAGCCCCACGCCTTGGCCGATGCGAAGGTATCGCGGGTGGTGCTGGCCGATTTCGCGCAACTTACCCCCGACCGCTCGGCGATGGTCACTTCCGATCCACACCACCCCCGCACCTTGCGGGTGGTCGTCTCTGGCGTAGCGCCTCGCGGGCCACAGGCGGTGGTTCACAGTAAGCCGCAACCGCAGCACAAAGCCGCACACCCAACCGAGATTCGGGTGCGGGTCCAGCAGCGCGACACCGGCATCCAGAGCGACCTGACCTGGCACGATGTGACGCCTGATGTGGCGAACGTTAGCGCGGCCTTCGACGACAACTTGAGCGCTCAGCCCGACCTGGCGATGTGGGCTGGTACGGTAACATTTGCCCAAGCACCCGCAGCGGGACAGTTCCGCCTGCTAATTGAGGAATACGAATACATCTCGGCAGACTACACGCTGGTCGAAGGTCGCCAGAGACTACAAGCGGGTCGGTTGATCTATGCCGAGGCGTTCGAGTTGGACGCTGCGCTAGTCTACCCCAACTAGGATGCGCAACCAGGACCACCCTCCTACCCAACCCACTCCTCCGCCAACTGCGCCATTCAACCAGCAGCTTGCTAGCTGAGGGATGGTCATAAATCAGGCTACCTTGAGAGTAGTCTCCAACTCAGAGCTTTGGTCAAGACCTTGTTCATGGTGGTGCCACACTAGCAAGTGGTAGACTATCTTCCCGAGCCGAGTACCACCACTTTGGCGAACTGGGCGCGGCGGGGCTGTATCATAATCAGCTATAACTGTCTACTCACCATCACCATCCCCGCCATCTCCTCCATCGCCCCCGTCACCACCATCTCCACTGTCGCCACCATTGCCATCTCCGTCGCTGTCACCATCACCATCGCTGCCCGTATCGCTCCCGCTATCAGCATCGGCATCAGCTTCACTGTCGCTGTCAGTATCAGTGTCGGCAGCACCCTCGTCATCACTCTCATCTTCGCTCTCAACGTCCTGGTCTGCCATGTAGTCTTGTTCGGCCTGCTCATCGGCAGCAGCCTGTACATCGGAGTCGTAGATAGAGGCTGCATCCGTCTCTGCACCTGGGTGAGCCTCGCCTGCAACGCCGGTGCGTACATCAGCGTCGGTACGCGCATCGTGCCACATTTCAGCTACATCCTTGTTACTGACATCGGTATCGCTGGCAGCATCTTGCTCGGCGTATTTGCCGCCTCCACTACCCTCTTCCTCTTGCTCGGTGTTGCCGTAAGTGAGATCGTCCATAGCCTTCAGCCTCCTTTATGTGGTGATCACAAGCCGTGAATGGCCCTCATATAATATAGACGAACAAGCTACTTATACCAACTCGCCGAGCAGATGCAGTATTTCCGTATGGGCGCACGTCAGTGCGCCCTGGCGCATTTTACACCATCAGCTTGACGAAATGGTATTACTTCAGTTCAGGATTTGCGTAGAATAACCGATCAAGCCGTCTGCCTACCCAAGCAGCCACATCCATCCGCCACCGTCAAAGCTGCCTTCTATGTATTGCAATGCAGCGTGGGTGTTCAGTCGCATGGTACTCGATAAAGGCGCGGCCCACCTTACGCCGCCGAGGGCCGCTGAAGCGCGATGACCGGGCTATAGTAACGAGCGTTGTAATACAAGAGGCCGGTATCGCCCTTGCGCTGGCCGGTATAGTTCAGCTTGGTCTCGTTCACTCCGCCGGAGCGTACCGCGCCCCAGGGGTCGAACTCCTGCCCGCTAACCATGGTGCCACCGGTGCTGGTGGTTAGGCTCACGCTGCCCAGATGGTCCGCCGTGTAGGTAAATGAGCGTGGTGCTGCTGATATGTGGCGAAGATGACAGTTAGAATCCGGCCAACGGGGCCAAGCTAAATAGAAATATAGCGAAGAGAAAAAATGTGGGAATCGCGATAAGAAAGGTGAAAAAGACAAGCCAGCGAGCGCTGCCTGAGTTAAGTCTATGTGCAGCTTGCACCATGTAGTAGGTGAGGAGTAGCCCATAGATAACTGCGGCGAGCGGGGCGTAAATATCTAGGACTGGGACGAGGGCGAGCAAGTTAGCAAATATTGCCAGCGGGATAGTGTAGAGCGAGTACAAATATGTCTGAGTAACGAAATTGCCTGTGCCTTTGCCTGATGCTTGCGCTAGCCCATAGATCAGCCATGCGACGAGGATCAGGGCAATTGCTGTGGAGACATAGAGTGCGATATCCAGGTAAACAAAGGAGGGGCTAATTCGCCTCGCCCCGCTCCACGGCGCAATGCCCATAATAGTGATGAAGACGAGAACGGAAAAGACAGCATAGATGAGTACACCGAGAAATGTGGTAACCCAGTTAGCAGCGGGTACCTCGCTGGCGAAGGTAGCGACGCTGGGTCGAGTGAGTACCTTCAACCATTTGGAAAGGATGCTACGAGCAGGCGGTTCAAGACCAGAGTAGGAGGCAGGCTTAGCCTTTGGTGTATCAAATCCGGCTTGCCCATAGGGAGCATTCGGCTGGTCGTGCTTGGAGTAGTCCTGGATACCATAATCTTGTGGGTTCCTACCCAGGGGGTCGTCATCGTGGGACATGATGGATGCTTACCTTTCTGCCGTACAAGCCACGCAGTTTCTTTGCGAAGCCGCGCTGCTATTTCAGCAAGACCCGTCCAGCCACCCCGATGCTGGAATAATAGTGTAGCTTGGCTGGTGTTCATAGCAAGGCACCTTTACGTTGACAATCAGCTTACCAGCCAATGTATGGTGGAAAAATATCCCACATGTAGTATGGTACATCTGCTGGAGGAAAGAAGACCCTCCTTAGGTTATCTGCCTGCGTCATCCATGCGATAGCGGCCCCTTGTGTAAAAAGCCAGTCTTTAAACCCACCAAGAGAATATTTTGTGTGGGCATCCTGGTGAAGATAAACCTCTCCACCCATCTCAAATATACTAAAGGTAATAGTTGACCCCACTGGATCGAACCCACCAGCGATCTCTTCAAACGTAAACGAGTAGGGTGTTATTTTTGTAACCTTTACCCAATTGTCTACACCCGGACCACCAGCATTGGCGAGTTTGTAGATGCTCCCCACCTTGAGGGTTGTTTCCCCGCTTACTACATTCCCATTGCTATCTATCTCTATGACACCGAAGGGGAACACGTCCTGAGGATGTTTTATCATATAGGCCATTGCGATTTCGGGGGTGAAATTAGATGAAGCTGGACCTATATCCCACGTGTATTGGTAGTCATAGTGCCCCGTCGGATCCGTATACCGCAGCGGGTTGTTCAGCACATAGCTATAGCGGTTGAGCGCCTGGGGATTAAGCGGCCCGTATGGGGTCTTCGCCTTCTGCTTGTCGTCTTTGCTGAGTTGGAACCAGAAGCCGTGCTGATAGGTGGACTGGTTCTCCCCAGCAACAGCACTATTTATGCCAGGCTCGTGGTAGTCTACGGTCAGCCCCTTCATCGAGGTGTTCTTGTCCAGCCCGATTGTGCCGAGCGCGCCGCCCGCGCCCATCGCCATGCCTGGCACCACTGTATCGGCACTGATGAAGCGCGCAATGACCGGGTTGTAGTAACGCGCATGGTAATAGAGCAGGCCGGTGTCATCCTTGCGCTGGCCGGTGTAGTTCAGCTTGGTCTCGTTTACTCCGCCGGAGCGGATGGCTCCCCAGGGGTCGAACTCCTGCCCGCTCACGTAGCTGCCCGCGTTGCTGGTGGTCAGGCTCACGCTGCCCAGTTGGTCGCCGTGCAGGTAGACCAGGGTGTTACCCACCGGGTTGCTGGTGGTGGTGCGTTGAGCGATGGCCTGCCCGTTGAACATATAGACGTTGCGGCGCGTGCCTGCACTGTTGTTGTCCACATCGAGCAGCGGGCCGAGGTAGACGGTGGTGATGCCATTCACCGTGCGGCTGGCGCGTTCGCCATCGCCATCGTAGGTGTAGCTCTCGCTGGCCGTGCCGGTGACGGCGGTTAGCTGATTCTCCGCGTTCCAGGTGTAGCCACGCCCAGGGCTGCTGGTCATATTGCCGTTGGCGTCGTAGCTGTAGCTTTGGCCGCCGATGGTGCGGGCCTGGTGCGGGCCTGCACCGGTGCCGTTGCCGTTGCTGCCGTAAGTATAGGCCACCCCTGCCTTCGCCGTCAAGTTGCCGATGGGGTCGTAGTTGTACTGCTGGCTAACGTTCGTAGCGTTCCAACTGCTGAGTCGGTCGAGCGGGTCGTAGCCGAAGCTCTGGTTCTCGCCGCTGATGTTGTTGGTGATGCTCTGTACGTTGCCCACTGGGTCGTAGTCGTAGCTGCGGTTGAACAGGCTGCTGCCTCCCGATGTCACCTGCAACTGGCTGAGGCGGGCCATGGGGCTGTTGTAGTAGTAGGTATCCACCTACTTGCCCGCCAGACCCCACAGCCTAGCAGTTTTATCGGCTGAAGCAGTAAGGATGCGTTGCCCATCGGGGCTGAATACTGCACTGAGCACCGGCGCAGTGTGACCGCTTAGAATAGCAACTAGCTTGCCGTCCTTGTCCCACAGCCGGGCAGTTTTATCGGCTGAAGCGGTGAGGATGCGCTGTCCGTCGGGGCTGAACACTGCCCTGAACACAATATCTGTATGACCGCTGAGGGTAGCGATTAGCTTACCGGATTCGTCCCATAGCCGCGCGGTGTTATCGGCTGAGGCAGTGAGTATTAGCTTACCATCTGGGCTGAACACTGCGTTGAGCAGTTGCTCAGTGTGTCCTCTGAGAGTAGCGATGGGCTTGCCTGATAGGTCCCACAGCCGCGCAGTCTTGTCAACTGAGGCAGTGAGTATTAGCTCACCACCTGGGCTGAACACCGCGTTGAGCAATGTATCACTGTGACCGCTGAGGGTAACGACTAGCTTGCCTGATACATCCCACAGCCGCGCGATATTATCAATTGAAGCGGTGAGTATTAGCTTACCATCGGGGCTGAACACTGCGCTGACCACCGAACTGTTATATCCGCTGAGGGTGGCGTCTAGCTTGCCTGATACGTCCCACAGCCGTGCGGTGCCATCGTCTGAAGCGGTGAGTATTAGCTTACCATCGGGGCTGAACACTGCGCTATTCACCGCACCCGTGTGACCGCTGAGGGTGGCGTCTAGCTTACCAGATACATCCCACAGCCGCGCAGTTTTATCGTCTGAAGCGGTGAGGACGAGCTTGCCATCGGAGCTGAACACCGCGCTACTTACCGCACCTGTATGACCGCTGAAGGTGGCGATTAGCTTGCCGGATACGTCCCACAGTCGCGCGGTGTTATCGGCTGAGGCGGTGAGGATGTGCTTGCCATTGGGGCTGAACACTGCGCTGAACACTCGATCGGTATGCCCGCTGAGGACAGCTATTGTTGTCAATTTGCTCCAGTTGGGTATACCAGCAGGTACTGGCGAAAGCGTCAGTGCTGCGGTAGTAGACGCGGGTGGCGCACTGGTATTGGTAGGGCTGCTAGGTGGAGACGTATCCACCAGCAATGCACTGGTGGGCGTAGCTGATGCACTGGTATCGGTGAGGTTGCTGCCGCCGCAGGCTGCCATCATGAGGCTGGCACCCACTAGTAGGGTAATAGTCTTCATCATCTTATACATGGATCTTCATTCCTCTATGGGTAGTGCTTTCACCAACTACAGCTTTGACGGCAACCTTGTGGTGACGTTACCAACGGTTATGCTTTGGCTGGATGTACAGCATCGGCCATCGGGCCGCCGCCTGCGAGTTGATTTATCGTCTTGTGTATGGTAGCACTGGATGGCTAAAGCAACGGCAGCATACGCGCCTAGATCTGCTCCGTCGCGGCGTACAAATCTGTTCCTATCCTCCTCACAGTCTAACCAGTGCTTGGATATGGTCTGTCTTAGCGACCCCACCACTGGATGAGGGTGGGGCTTGTCTAATGATCATAGCAAGGCACCTTTACGAAGACAACCTGCTTACGGGTACCCCCACGATTGTCCATAGCAAATCAAACAGTATGGTTCAGGAAAGAAGATTTTACTTAGTTTACGTGCCATGGCTTCCCAATGTGCATATGCTGGCCCTGATACAAACCAGTCTATATAATCCATAGCACGTGGTGTCCAGGCCTTTACTTGGAGATAAACATCTTCCTTACTCCCCCCCGTATACGTGCTAAAGGTAATGAGTGACCCCACTGGCTCGAAGGACTTGGGATCTAGGATAATAAACGTAAAAGAGGTAGATGTCATACCTATAACCATTACATAATTATCACCACCTACACCGTTAACGTTGACAAGTTTATAAATATGCCACATTTGTATGGTCGCTGGGTTAGTAGCAAAGAAGGGAGTTATATCAATGATACCGAATGGGAATATTTCAGCAGGATGTTGTATAAAATATGCCATGGCGGTTTGAGGGGTCAAATAACCGTAACTGTATGGGCCTAGATCAAACCGATAGTCGTATCCGTAGTGTCCCGTCGGGTCCGTATACCTTAGCGGGTTGTTGAGTACATAGCTATACCTATTCAGAGCCTGGGGGTTGAGCGGCCCCCATAGTGTCTTCGCCTGCTTCTTGTCATCCTTGCTGAGTTGGAACCAGAAGCCGTGCTGATAAGTGAACTGGTTCTCCTGAGCTACAGCATTAGCTATGCCAGGCTCGTGGTAGTCTACGGTCAGCCCCTTGTGCGAGGTGTTCTTGTCCAGCCCACTGGTGCCTAGCGCCCCACCTGCGCCCATCGCTATGCCTGGCAACCAATCCGCGCTGAACTACAGCATAGATATTTACGGCTTGAGTACCTGTTAGTCAGCAACGTTGGTTACATAAATAATTATGATCCTATCCGAAAAGCCGTTCCGTTGTACGTAGGGGCGTGTGTCACACGCCCATTTTTCGGATAGGCTCTATAGATAATTTACGCCTTCGACTTAGTTTTTGAGGCTCCATCGCGTACACTTCGGCATAACCACAACTGCTGCATATTCTCGCCCCTATGGGGGAGTCATGGTTTGTGAGGATGCCTGCTCCTTGTATAGGAACAAATGTGGGTTCTGTTAGCGACCCATATACGCGAAGCTTGCAATTAATCATCTCCCCACTACAACGGGGACAAAGATTGCCAGCAAGATCTTCCTTTGCCTTGTCGTTCATGATAAAATCCCTCCACGTTTGTTGATAATATCAGTTACGGGTTAATATTGAGACCCAGCGAAGATCAATCAAGCATTCTACCAATCTCTACATTAAACATAAATTGTCGATTAAATAATGCATTCTATTTTTCGTAAGTATGATCGCACTACGTTCGAAGCATTGAGTTAGTGGTGATGCACAGCATTTCGAGTAGGCTCCTAGGGGCATCGACCATATATAGTTATTGTTGTGGTGCCATCGCTATTACGATGTGTATCTTCTGTTCTCTCAGCTCTAGTGCATATATGCTTCAATCCAAGGCTATTTTCCGTTCCTTGTGCGGCATCCGCAAGGAAGTTTGCGAACATGCTGTCGACATTGTAGATCACAGTTGTCACAAGACTTCCGTTTTTGTTATAATACGTTACTTTTAGTTCGTTTGTAGAGCTATCCCATGATATGTTTATAGGGCTGCCATTGGAATTTGCTACTGCATCATTTAGAGCAGTAGCCAGCTGGCCATTAGCATGAGTAAGAAAGGCGACTTCTACTTGCCCACCCAAGCCAAAGAGTGCAATTGAAATTAGGTTCAGCCAGAAAATTTCATTTTGAACCGTGTCGTTAACTCTTGCAAGCAGGGAACCTACTGCACCATAGTTACCGTTTGCACTAGGATACAAAGTAATATACAAATGCATAAGCGAATGGCCCGTTGGGTCGGTATACCTTAGCGGGTTATTGACCACATAGCTGTAGCGGTTGAGCGCCTGTGGATTAATCGGCCCGAAGGGTGTCTTGCTCTGCTGCCGTTCGCGATCAGATAGCTGGAACCAGAAGCCATGCTGGTAGGTGAACTGGTTCTCCCCAGCTACAGCACTATTTATGCCAGGCTCATGGTAGTCTACGGTCAGCCCCTTGTGCGAGGTGTTCTTGCCCATCCCGATTGTGCCTAGCGCCCCACCTGCGCCCATCGCCATCCCTGGTACCACTGTGTCCGCACTGATGAACCGCGCGATGGCTGGGTTGTAGTAACGGGAGTGGTAATGGAGCAGGCCGGTGTCATCTTTGCGCTGGCCGGTGTAGTTCAGCTTGGTCTCGTTTACCCCACCTGAGCGCACCGCGCCCCAGGGGTCGAACTCCTGCCCGCTAACCATGGTGCCGCCGGTACTGGTGGTCAGGCTCATGCTGCCTAGATGGTCGCCGTGCAGGTAGACGAGGGTGTTGCTCACCGGGTTGCTGGTGGTGGTACGTTGAGCGATGGCCCCCCCGTTGAACATATAGACGAAGCGGTCGGTGCCTGCTGTGTCGTTATCCACATCGAGCAGCGGGCCGAGGTAGACGGTGGTGATGCCATTCACCGTGCGGCTGGCGCGTTCGCCATCGCCGTCGTAGGTGTAGCTCTCGTTGGCCGTACCGGTGACGGCGGTTAGCTGGTTCTCCGCGTTCCAGGTGTAGCCACGCCCAGGACTGCTGGTCAGATTGCCGTTGGCGTCGTAGCTGTAGCTTTGCCCACCGATGGTGCGAGCCTGGTGCGGGCCTGCGCCGCTGCCGTTGCCATTGCTGCCGTAAGTATAGGCTACCCCGGCCTTCGCCGTCAAGTTGCCGATGGGGTCGTAGTAGTATTGCTGGCTAACGTTCGTTGCGTTCCAGCTTACCAGCCGGTCGAGCGGGTCGTAGCCGAAGACCTGGTTCTCGCCGCTGATGTTGTTGGTGATGCTCTGTACGTTGCCCACTGGGTCGTAGCCGTAGCTGCGGTTAAACAGGCTGCTGCCGCCCGATGTCACCTGCAACTGGCTGAGGCGAGCCATCGGCGTGCTGTAGTTGTAAGTCTCCACCACCGTGTTGCCGAGGGTAATGTCGGTGGCCTGGCCGAGCGCGGTGTAGTGGGCCGCGGACACGTAGGTGCTGCCACCCGCATAGTTGGTGGTCATGCCGTTAGGTCGCCAGGCGTCATCGTAGCTATAGCTGACTAGCTCGAAGCCGCCATAGTTGATGCTGGTGGTGCGGTCGGCGCTGTCGTAGCTCCACACGAAGTTGAAGGGGCCACGCCCGCTGGCGCTATAGAACACCTGGCTCACCCGCCCTCGTGCGTCGTAGTCCCAGGTGACGGCGGTGCTACCCCGATACATCGAGGTGCGCTGCCCCTTGTTGCCCGCGGCGGGGCGCTCATCGTAGTTGTAGAGTGTATACGGGTCGCCGTTTGAGTAGTCCTTGCGGGTGAGCCGGTCGAGCGCATCGTAGCTGAAGGTGATGGTCTGGTTCTTCGCGTCGGTCTGCTGGGTCAGGTTGCCGTTGGGGTCGTAGCTGTAGCTCCAGCTCCCGTTGTTGCTGCTCATGTCGGGGTCGCTCATGCCGGTCTTGCGTCCCAGGCTGTCGTAGAACATGGTGACGGTGTTGCCCAGTTGGTCGTGGGTCTGGGTCAACAGGTCGAGCGGGCTGTAGGTGTAGGTGGTGGTGGCGTAGGGTAGGCCGGTGGTGCCAGTCAATTCCACTGCCGCAGTCAGTCGCCCGAACACGTCGTACTCCATCCGCTTCTGGTGCTGGTTGGCGTCAATGCTGGTGGTACTCGGCCCGTAGGCGGCGCTGCCATAACTCATCTGGGTCACGGTATTATCCGGGGCGGTGACGCTGGCGGCGCGTCCCAGGCTGTCGTAGCTGGTGCTGGTCCAGCGCTCGACGCTGTTATCGGGGTTGATCGGGGTATAGAAGCTGAAGGCATTGTCGGTCTCGTTCACGTAGCGCGGCTGCGAATCCTGGGTAACTTCGCTCAGGCCATCGTACACCTTGTCCTCGACGATGTTCTGAGTGAAGTTCATACTTGCCGCTTTGGTCTGGATCAGGCGGCCCAGCCCGTCGTAGAATTGGCCGAGCGGGCGGTAGTGGCCACTCTGATCCACATACTTCCACACCGAATACTTGAAGGGCTGGCCGAACTGCTGGAAGTTGTTGTCATAGTAGAAATACTTCTCAGTGGGGTTGTTACCGCCATCGCCCGGCTTGGTCATTTGGTTCATCCGACCGAAGTCATCGTATCCCGCGGTGGTGGCGTTGCCGTTCACGTCGGTAACGCTGGTCATCGTGCCCATCCGCCAGTTGTAGTTAGCGTACTCGCTGCCGATGAGCGGATGGGTAATCTGCACCGGCAGGACATGGAAGTAGGGGTCGTAGCCGGTGCTGGTGGTTCGCGGCGTGCCGGTGGATGGCCCTAGCACCCAATTGCCGTTGAAGTCGGCGCTGCCTTCGCCCGTATAAGTGGTAACGCTGTTCGCGTTGCCGTAACCGTCGTAGCTATAAGCCATGTCGCTGCCGTACCAGGTAGAATAATCGCTGGTGTTCCTGATCTTACGTACCAGGGTAAGCGAACCGTGGCTGCCGACATAGTGGAAGCCCAGCCCATCATATAGGTAGAAGGTGATGGCTGCGGTGTTGCCCTGCGCGTCATACACTCGATCCGCCTGCATGTGGTCAACGATGTAGTTGCTGGCATCATTAGGCACGGCGTAGCTGTGGGTAGTGGTGCGCAGCACCGCGCCATCGTTGCCCAGCTCCTGCACGCTGGTCAGGTTGCCGTAGACGGTTGGGCCATACCGATTGGGCGGCCAGTCGTACGTGCAGGCGGTGACATCGTAACTATAGTTGGTAGTTTTAATCCTCGGATTCATCCCCCACTGATCGTAGCTGGTCTGCACCGTCTGGCTCTCGGCGCTGAAGCTGCGCCACACGCCGCTCTCGCCGCTGCCAGTACCGAGGTCGTTGGTACAGACCTGATAGCTGTGATCCACCTGCGAAAGCAGGGCGCGAGATGGGAAATTGGGTCCGTTAGGGACAGAGCCGCCATAGCGTTTGGTGCGATACTCGCGGCCAATGAGCGGCTGGCGGTCGCGCAGGTTGTTATATGAGCAGGCCGGATTGTAAGGGTCGCTGGGATTGGGGCTACAGCCGATGTCGCCCTGGTAGAAGTAGTGAACGGTGAGGTTGTTGAGCGGGTCGGTCTCGGTGACCACGCTGTGGCCGCGGAACTGGCTAGCCTTCGCATAAATTTCGTCGGTAAGCGGCGCGTGAAGAATGTACTGATTGTACCAGAGCGGCGCGGAGTTGGGGATCTCGCCAACCGGGTAGGGCTTCGGGTCGGCGTTGCCAAGCCAGTTGTAAGCGGGGTGCTGGTAGACATAACTCCAGGTGTAGCGGTCGGGGGTGGGCGGGTTGCCGTGCGACTGCCCGTCCATCAGGGTTCGCGCCACTACCCGCTGGTTGTAGTCGAACAGGTGGTCTATGCTCCAGTTGATCGCCGCGCCAATGTCTTCGTAAGCAAGGTCGAGGCTGCCGCCCTCGCCGTTGTCCACATGAGTAAGGCGATTCCATCCAGGATTAGGGTAGCGGCCGTTGCCGCGGCTGGAGCATGGGCCATAGGTGAAGGCGGTGGCTGGCAGCAACTGGATCGCGACTGACTGGCCGCTTGACGCCCGTTGGATGTTCTTGAGGGTGAGCTTGGTCGAACCCGGGTCGTAGGTCTGGTTTGCGCTGTAATCCGAGCAGGTGGTGAGGGCGGGGTCGTCGGGATAGTAGCTGAAGTCGAAGCGGCGCATCAGTTGCCAGCCGCTGCCGTCGGGGTTGCTGTTCACCGCGATGTGGTCGAGTTCCTGTGTCTGACGGGGCGGACCAGAGACGTATTCCTCACTGGTCTGACCCTCGAACTGGGTGTCATAGGCACGGTTCGAGGTGGTGAACACCACCTGATATGAAGCGCTGGTACCTGCGCCCCAGGTAATCGCCTGCGGCCAAACCTCAAGGTCAATCATCCCATTCAAGCTGCCACAGGCGGGTGGGTTGTTCCTGTTATCATAGGGGTGATTGTTGCGGCTATAGCTATAGTTGATGGTGTTGCCGTAGGTGTCTACCGCCCGTGAGAGCTGCCACTTGTAGGTCTCCATATATTCGTTACCGCGGGTTATGCAGTGGAAACCCCACCAGGCATCCTCGGCATACTCGTACATGGTGCCATCTTTGGTCCAAATCTGCCACTTGTAGCGGGGGTACTGGGTGCCACTGTGGCAGCCGCCCCGCCAGGTCGAGGGATCGCCAGAGCAGTTGGAGAGGCCATTGCCAACCGCCTGGATCTTAAGGAAAGCATCATTCGAGGTGGACCAGCGCCAGCTGCTGATGTCGTCGGGCGAACAGGTGTAGCCAATGGATGGACACTCTGGCATCAGGTCGAACGACTGGCCGTTCAGCACCAGGTTGTAGCTGCTGACTGAGTGCTGCTGCCCCATGTTGGACATATTGAGCGCGATTGAGCCGGTATCTAGGCTCCAGTCGTGGCCCACCCACTCTGCCTGATGGTAGCGACGCGCACCGATGGTGCCATCGTTGGCGCTGCTGTTGTAGCCCAGTGTAAGGTAGGGTTTGAGGCCATTCGGCCCCACAGGAACATTGAAGGGGTAGGAGTAGGTGGCCGCGCCAGTGAAGGGGTCCACCTGCCAACCCTGCAGCGAGGGGATGAATTCCGCCGAGGGGCTGGAGCCATCGCCCAGCACGAAGCCGCTAAAGTGGTCCACCTGGGCGCTAACTGTGTGGTTGGCGGCGTTAATCGTTGAGGGGAGCAGCACCCACTGCTGGTTGGTATCGTCGTACCAGGACAGGCGCAGGTCGCCCTCGACGATGTTCAGCGCGTCAAGCTGGGTTGGGGTGTAGCCGACCGTAATCGTAAGCGGCTGATTGAAGTGGTGAACGCTGCCGCCCTGGTCGTCGGTGGCGGTCAGGAAGAAGGGATCGAGGTGACGATGGATATCGGGGGCAGTGAGCGCGTTGTTGCCAACTGGCGGCTGGAACGAGTGCTGCAAGGTGAGCGGGCTGGTGTAGGCAGCGGCGGGGAAGTTGAGCGTGACCTGGTTATCGCTGGAGCGCAGGGTGACAGGAGTGCCAGGGGTGTAGCGCGCGCTTACCGGCCCGCCGCTGTGGTCTATCACCAAGAAACCAGTGCTGAGGGTTATTGGTCGGGGCAAGCCATTTGCGATAACCTGGGGTTGGAAGGTGATCCCGCCGCCGGGCTGAGGGCCGGTTAGCCGCACGGTTGCGGTGAAGCTGGCCGCGCTATTCGCCGCGAGCAGGGGGATGCTCCAGGTAAGCGGGCCAGACGGGGTGGGGCTGGGGGTAGGGCTGCCAATAGCAGTAGGACTGTTCGCAGCAGTAGGGCTGCTATTGGCGGTGGGGCTGCTAATGGCAGTGGGGCTAGCGTTGGGGCTGCTCACAGCGGTGGGGCTGCTTACATCGGTAGGAATCGGGGTGGGGCTGCTACCCGGCGTGGCGCTGGAGGCGACCGCCATCGGGTGCATCTGCCCACCAGCTTGCACTACGCCAGCGGGAAGGAGCAGGGTCAATATCACGTTCTGGCCGGGGTCAGGTGCCTGGTTGTTGACCGTGATGGTCAGCGGGATGGTGTCGCCCACCTGAATCGTGTTGGCGCTGAAGTGCAGTGTCATATACAGGCTGGGCAGGTGGCGAGGGACAATCGGGGTGGCGGTAACTGGTACCGGGGTTGGCAGTTGGGTGACGTTTGGATCAACAGTTGGGGTTGTTGCTGGGGCAGTAGCAATTGGAGTTGGCAGGCCTGGTGAAGTGGTCGCCTGGGGGGTGAGCGGGACAGCAAGTGGCGAGGACAGCGCGCTCGGCGCCTGCTGCGATGCCTGGGCTAGCAGCCCGACCAGCATTGCGGTCAGCAAAAGTATGGATAGATGGTGATAGTTGCGCTTGGACATTACTGGTCGCTCCCGCTTAACCTCGCAACCGCTAGCCCTTAATAATTTAGGCAAAAAGAGTCCTCAGCCTTATGCGTCAGCGTTTTCTACGCCGACTATGGCTGAGGAGCTTGCACTTAGGCGCACCGATGTGGTATATTGGAGTTGCTCGTGCGCCTTAGACACGCATTAGCCACGCCCACTGGCTCCGGCAAGAGCTGGGTGGGTTTCTTTTTGCCTTCCCTGCCATTATAACACCACTGTACACACCTGTCAAGAGGTTTTGATGTATTTTGCTCAAGATTTCCAAAATTCCTTCCAATATAATTTACCTACCCCCCATCTTCTAAACTCATCATAGCGGGCTGGCATCTGCTGTATTGTTGTAGTTTGTTCTGCAGCCCGCGATGCTCAATGAAGACTTACCATATTAAGTGTAGAAGCAGCAACGAGTATCGGTTTGCAAAGATACAGTCTAGCTGGGAAAGAATGATTAGAACCAGGGTTTGAGGGCAGTATGCATGGCTAGACCCAATTACCGCATCCGCTATCTCGATGTAGCTCAG
This sequence comes from Candidatus Chloroheliales bacterium, assembly GCA_003243865.1. The sequence continues at coordinate 14,618 of QHBQ01000013.1, forward strand.
TCGTGCCGCTTCTATGCCCTTACATATCAAGTCAGCGACGCCTATCTCGTCGCCTCGCTCCCCTGTTGTCCTTGGCTATGCCCCTCCCCCTCCCGTCAACCCCGCCTGCCCAAGTTTGACCCCCTGACTGCCCCCCTATAAAGGGCAGACTTAGCTGCCCCTTTGCCCTTAAGATTATGGCGCAAGGAACCACTGGCCAGTGCCGCTTGCTCGACCATCAAATCTTCAAGGAAAGGAGCAAAATCCATGTTGAAGAAACTTGGCCTTGCGCTGTTGCTCGCCGGTTTGCTGTTCAGCGGCATCTTCGCTGACCTCACTCAACATAGCGGCCCTGGCCTCGGCAGCGTCCCCGCGGCGGGCGCCTGCCCGCTAATTGACCCGCAGTGTCCGGGTTAATTGCGTGTCAGCAACCATGAAACATCGTTAATTTTCGCCCCCTCCCCGGCGCCGGGGAGGGGGCGACTTACCAAGTGTCTGCCTATGATTGAGGTCATAGGGCTGAAAGCGCAAGAATTGCAGTTCGGTCTTTCTAGCTTCCCCCAAACTACCTCCACAAAGATAAAGGCTTTCTGCGGCCCAGCATACTATACAAACAACTCCCGCCAGCGCGGTCGCAGCAGGCTATAGGCCGCTTCCAGCTTCGCCGCCGCCCGCTCGTGTTCTCCCCAGCTGATCAGCGCCTTAGCGTAGTCGCGCAGCAAGGCGGCATACTTGACCTCGTCTCCGCTCTGGCTCATCCCCTGCTCCGCCACTGCGAACGCGCCGTCCGCTGCCTGCTGCTCGCCAGCCGCCGCCTGCACTTTGGCGAGAACCAGTTGCAACTGCGCGCGGTCGAGGAGGCTAACCTCTGAATGCTCAGCCTCGGCCAGCGCTTGTTCGGCGCTAGCCAGCGCCTCACTCAACCTTCCATCCGCGAGATGGGCTTCGGCCAGGCAGCCATAGGCGATTGCCAGGGTACGGTGATTGCCGACCTGGGTACTTAGGTAGATGGTGCGCCGCAACTCCTGCTCCGCGGCACGGGGCTGGTTCAACTCAATCAGAGTTATGGCATACATCGCACTGATCTCGACCAGGAAGGAGTCGGCGGCTACCTGCTCCTCCAGGTGCAGGCTCTCCTCCATTGCCAGCTTGGCCAGCGCAATTTCGCCCTGGTGCAGGTAGGCGAGACCCAGACCCAGGTAGACTGAGCCAACCCATTTGCGGTCGTCAACGTCAGCGCCATAGCTAAGCGCGTTGTGGTAATGGCTGGCCGCTTCGTCGAACCGGCCCAGGCGTAGCGCACAGTTGCCCAGGCTGTGGTCAACGTACATCCTGAATAGCAGGTCGCCCACCTCACCATCATAGATCGCGCTCCAGGCGCGCATGAAGCAGCGCTCGGCCTGAGCGAATTGGCCCTGACGGTAGTAGTTGAGGCCGATGCGGTAGCTAATCCGCGCTGCGTACTCGCGTTCATCCAGTCGCTCTGCCAGCCTCAGAGCAACGGCGAGTTCCCTATGCGCCTGCTGGTAACGCCACGCCTGAGTCAGTGCCCAACCCCGCAGATAGCGGTAGCGCAACTGCAGCGGGCGCGGCAACTTGCGCCAGGCCACCCTGC
>QHBQ01000055.1:0-1347 GCA_003243865.1 Candidatus Chloroheliales bacterium
AACTCGACCGCGCTGCGCACCTTGTGCAGCTCGACGTTCAGGTTTGCCAGCACGCGGGCGGCAACGCCGTCGCCCTCGCGCACCAGGCCGAGCAGGATGTGCTCGGTGCCGATATAGTTGTGGTTGAAGCGATGCGCTTCTTCCTGAGCCAGGTTCAGAACCTTCCTTGCTCGTTCGGTAAACTTGTCAAACTTTTCTGGCATTGTCTTCTCCCAGTTCAGATTGCTGTTGAAAACGCGAAGGTCATTACTGCTTTATATACGTGCGGTTAAACGTATTATATTCAATTTTTCTAGCCATCACAATTATACAACGAAGGCGGTAAGGTGATGGTTATATTTGGATTAGAAGGTCGCAAGCCCCCGATGCTTGCGCTGTGGGGGCTTACGGTTTAATGCGGGTAGGTTGCCCTCTTGTTAGCGCCTGGTGGGTGAAGCGGTTTGCCGCTTACTCGCCGCCAGCGGTCTTGTCTTTCGCCTGTTGAATCCAGTTGTTGAGTTCTTCGTCGCTCTCATGTACAAAGCCAACCGCCCGCAACTGCTCCTGAGTAGCGTTGGCGAGGTCTTCGGTGGTGCGAATGCCCGCACTGCCAAGCAGTTGGTTATACTTGGGGCCGACGCCGTGTACCCACTCCAGGTGAGCTGCATCCTCACTGGCGGCGGTCTTGCCCGCCTCGCCGTGCTGGCTGGCCGCCTCGGAGCCGGTGCCGGTCTCCTCGGTAGCGTTGTCGGAGGCGTTGCGGCCCTGGGTGGCGTGCGTGGTCGTGTCGCTGCCAGCCTGCTCCGCGCTGGCGGTAACATCGGACACTGCCTGCTCTGGGGCTTCGTTGGCTTCAAGCGTACTGGGAACGTTCTCGTCGCTGCCAGTGCCGCTGGCGGCGAAGCTCTCGCCGGTTACTACCTCGCCGCCCGTTGCCTCGCCGGTCGGTTCGCTGGTCGCCGCGCTACTGTCAGCCGTGTCACTGGCGGCGCTGCTCTGCGGGGTGGTTGCGGTCTCGCCGCCATCAGTTGCGCTGCTGGCTGGCTCGGCAGGTTGGCTGGCTTCGCTGCTGGCTGGCTCACCCATAGTTGGCTGCTCACCACTGGTTGTCTCGTCGGGTGGGGCAGCGGCAATTTGGGACACAACCTCGCTAGCCACTGCGTCGTCCTGCGCCGGGGTGGGTGCGGCAACCTGATCAATCGCCGTGGCGTTGGCAGGCTCCGGCGCGTTGATATGGGGCAGGGGCGGGGGCGGGGTGTTGCTGTTGATGGTTACGTCAACGGTGTTCATCGCCGAGCGGGGCGTCTCAATTTCGGGAGCCTGCTCGGTCGTCGGCGTCTCTTCGCGCTGGGCCATCGCCTCGCGCAT
>QHBQ01000055.1:1431-2954 GCA_003243865.1 Candidatus Chloroheliales bacterium
CGGTCGCCGCCGCTGCGGTCACCTCGTTCGCCGCCGCGTTCAGGGCGGAATTCGCCGCTGCGCTCTGGTCGGGGGCCACGCTCGCCGCGAGCTTCGCCGGGCTGGCCTTCTGCCATGATGTCGTCCATGCTGGCGCCCTCGACCGCCCGCTTGAGGCTGAGGCCGATGCGCTTGCGCTGGGGGTCAATGCGGATGATGCGCAGGGTCAGGTGATCGCCTTCCTTCACCGCATCGCGGGGGTGCATGATGCGGCCCTCAGATAGCTCGGAAACGTGGATGAGGCCCTCGACCCCATCGGCGATGCGGGCGAATGCGCCAAAGGTGGCAAGCTGGGTAATCGTGCCTTCCACCAACTGGCCCACCTGGTAGCGGCTGGTGATATCCATCCACGGCTCTTGCTGGGTGCGCTTCAGGCTGAGGGCGATCTTGCGGTCTCGCTCATCTACGCCCAGGACATAGACGTCAACTTCCTGACCCACCTTCAGCACCTCGCTGGGGTGGTTGACGCGGCTCCATGACAGTTCGCTGAGGTGGACGAGGCCGTCGGCCCCGCCAATATCCACGAACGCGCCGAAGTCGGCGATGCTCACCACCCGCCCATGGCGAGTGTCGCCGGGCTTGAGTTCGGAGAGCAGACGCTCCTTCATTACTTCGCGCTGGGCGCTGAGGGCAAGGCGTTCGCTGAGGATGAGGCGGTTGCGGTTGCGGTTGATCTCGATTATCTTCAGGCCGATGGTGCGTCCGACCATTGACTGGAGGTCGGCTTGCTTGGCCTGTTCGCTGCCGCCCAGCCCGGTAACCTGACTGGAGGGTACGAAGCCGCGCACGCCTTCAAGGTTGACCAGCAGGCCGCCCTTGTTGTAGCCGCTAATCTCGGTATTGATGATCTCACCGGCGTCGAACTGCCGTTGTAGCTTGCGCCAACTCTTCTCCTGGCGGGCGCGGTTGAGTGACAGGACGGCATGACCCTCGTTGTCTTCCGGGGTCACTACCGAGACCAGGATCTCGTCGCCCTCTTTCAGCTCGGCGAACTCGGCGGGGCTGAGGTCGGAGAGTTCGTTGCTAGGCACGATGCCTTCCGACTTCGCGCCGATGTCCACCAGCAGTTCGTCCTTGCCGACCTGCATGATGCGGCCCTCGATCACGTCACCGTACTTGAGCGTCTTGAAGCTCTGCTGCCCGTACATACTCATCAGCTCTTCCATCGTCTCGCCGCCATTGGCGGACGGGGCGCTGGGCGCTGGGCTGGGTTGGGTTTCAGTTGGGGCGGGGGGCTGGTCGGGGGTGGCTTGCGCTTCGGCAGCGACAGCGGCAGGTTGCGTGGGTTCTTCACTGGGGATATCGCCAGTAGTGGCCTGGTCAGTCTCGGCAGCAATGTCGCTGGGCGGCGCGGGTTCTTCACTGGGGGTCTCGCCAGCAGTGGCTTGCGCTTCGGCAGCAACATCGCCGGGCCGCCAGGGTTCTTCACTGGGGATCACGTCAGCGACGGCCTGGTCAGCCTCGGCAGCAATATCGCTGGTCGG
>QHBQ01000412.1 GCA_003243865.1 Candidatus Chloroheliales bacterium
TTACAGACACTATCATTATAGGGGCGAACAGCGGTACGCGCCCTGGCCTGCCAACTAGCTTCGCTCCCCCACCACCTGCACCTTCAGCATATTCGTCCGCCCCGGCGTGTTCAAGGGCAGACCCGCACTGATGACGATGGTATCGCCCGCTTGCGCCACGCCAGCATCAACCGCGATGCGCTCGGCGGCGATTAGCATTTCGTCAATCGTGGTGAAGCTGGGAATACGGCAGGGGGTCACGCCCCAGGTGAAGGCTAGCTGGTGATATGTTTCTGGCATACTGGTGATGGCAAGCACAGGAATGGGCGGGCGATACTTCGCCACCTGGCGGGCGGTATAGCCGGAGCGGGTAAGGGTGACGATCGCCTTAGCCTGCAACTGCATGGCAGTCTCGACAATGGTATGGCTGACCGCCTGGCTGATTACCTGATTGATGCTCTGATTGTTGCCTATCCCCCTCTCGTCACTAGTCGCCAGTGTATGCGCGGCGGGGGTGGTGAGGTAATCCTGCTCGGCGCGGGCGGCGATGCGGGCCATCGTCTGCACGGCCAGCACGGGGTAGAGGCCCGCTGCGCTCTCGCCGGAGAGCATCGTCGCGTCGGTGCCGTCGAAGATGGCATTGGCAACGTCGGTCGCCTCGGCGCGGGTGGGACGCGGGTTGCGCATCATCGAGTCGAGCATCTGTGTGGCGGTAATGACCGGCTTGCCTGCCGCGCGAGTCAGTTTGATCATCCACTTTTGCAGGATGGGCAACTCCTCCGCTGGCATCTCAACGCCGAGGTCGCCGCGCGCCACCATGATACCGTCACTGGCGGCAAGGATGGCGGCGAAGTTGTCGCGGCGGGTTGCTTCGTGCTTCTCGATCTTGCTGATAACCAGTGGGCGAGCATCGCCGTGTGCGGCAATCAGACGACGAAGCTCTGCCACATCGTCAGGGCTGCGCACGAAGCTGAGGGCGATTGCATCCACCTCGTGGTCGAGCGCGAAGGCTAGATCGGCCTTGTCCTTGTAGGTAATCGTCGGGGCGCTGAGAGTCACGCCCGGCACATTGATGCCCTTGTGCGAACCGAGCAACCCGCCGTTGATCACCTGGGTATGCACCTGTCCTGGCACAGTAGCCAGCACCCGCAGTTGCAGCAAACCATCGTCAATCAGAATCATGTCCCCCGCCTTTACGTCTTCGGGCAGGGCAGGATAATCCACCGCCGCGCCCGATTGGGTTGGCACGGTGGTGGGGTCGGAGTAGAGGGTGAACTCTGCGGCGGGGGTGAGGGTAATCCCTGGTTCGGGGACGCGGCCCATGCGGATGCGCGGCCCTTGCAAGTCGGCGAGGATGGCGAGGTTGTGACCAAGTTCGGTGCTGATGGTACGTAGGTCGGTGATGACGCGGGCGGTAGATTCATACTCGGCGTGGCTGAAGTTGATGCGCGCCACATCCATGCCCGCCAGCATCATTTGGCGCAGCGTCTCCGGCTGCCAGCAGGCCGGACCCATGGTGCAGACGATGCGCGTCCTTCTTGAGTTTTGAGTTTTGAGTTCTGAGTTTTGAGTTGGGGCGGCGGGGTTTGTCATGTGTATAGCTCCTCCCAGCGCATATTAGCACAAGGGGGAGGCGGGGTGCAAANGGGCAATAAACCATGCTGCTATTATATCAAGCCAGCGCTGAGTTGTGGTCATAGCGGAGCATGGTATAATCGGGATATGAGAATCACGGTGATTGCGCCGTTTGCGCTGCGACCAAAAGGAACCACGCGGGAGCGGGCGCTGCCGCTGGCGCGGGCGCTAGCAGCGCGGGGACATCGCGTGCGGGTGATCATCCCACCTTGGGATAACCCCAGCGAGGCAGGGCGGTGCTGGCAAGAGGCCGGGGTAGAGGTGGAGAGCGTCACCCTGCCGCGCCCACTGCTGCCGCGTCTGCCGTTGCTACTGGCAAAGCGGGCGCTGGCAAGTCGGCCCGATGTCATCCATGTATTCAAGCCGAAGGCGTATAGCGGGCTGGCTGCGGACTTGCTGCGGGTTCGCCACGCCCGCTGGGTACTCGACCACGACGACTGGGAGGGGCGGGGTGGCTGGAACGAGCGCAATCAATACAGCCTGGCGCAGCGGCTGCTGTTCCAGTGGCAGGAGCAGCACCTACCGCGCCGCGCGGCGGCGGTGACGGTGGCGAGCCGCACCCTAGAGACACAGGTGTGGGGGCAGGGGGTTGCGCCGGGGCAGGTCTTCTATCTGCCCAACGGGGCGGAACACGCCAAGTACGATCCCTGGGTGGCGGCTGCTGATGAAGCCTCGGTGTTGCGGATGCGCGAGCAGCTAGGCATTGCCGCCAACCCGACCCTGCTGCTCTACACCCGCTTCGTCGAGTTCCCGCCCGCCCGCGTGGTCGAGCTGCTCAAGCGGCTGGCCGCCGAGATGCCCGCAGTGCGCCTGCTGGTGCTGGGCAGTGGCTTCTTCGGTGAGGAGAACGACTTGCAGGGGCTGGCGGCGCAGGCGGGGCTGGCGAGTTGCATCGTGCAGCGCCCGATTCAGCCCGCCGACCTGGAAGACGGCACCCTGGCGCGGCTGATTTGCGCAGCGGATATTGGCATCTTCCCGATGAACGACAACCTGGTGAACCGCGCCAAGTGTCCGGTGCGGGTGGTGGACATGATGGCGCTGGGATTGCCCATCGTTGCCGAGCGGGTCGGGCAAATGGGCGAGTACCTTGAGCATAACGTGTCGGGGCTGCTTATCGAGCCGGGCAACGTAGCCGAGTTCGCTCAGGCCAGCCTGCAACTGCTGCAATCGAGCCAGTTGCGCACCAGCATCGGCGCGGCGGCGCGGGCGCAACTATGGTCCAGGTTCGATTGGGCGATCCTGGCCGAGCAGGCGGAGCGGGCCTATGCCAGTACTGGGCTTTGAGTAATGGGCATAAATAAACCCGCCGCTTCTCAAGAAGCGGCGGGTTTTCGTTTTGCTGGAGGTTGATTGCTAGCCATCTCATGGCTGATTACGCCAGTCGGTCTTCGTCCTGCTCATCGAGCGGGCCTTGATTGGGATTGTAATCCCGAGGTGGCTGCTCGTTGGGGGGCGGGTAGTTGGGCGGGTTGTATGGCTCGTAACCTTGCGGGTTGTAGTCGTTGTTAACCGGGCGGCCATAATCATTGGCCTGATAGCCGTTCTGGGGAGGGTAGCCGCGCTCATTGTTGTAGCCACGCTCGCCATTGCTGTAACCGCCCTGGGGATAGCCGCGCTCGCCGCCGTTATAGCCACTCTGCGGATAGCCGCGCTCGTAGCCGCCCTGGGGCGGATAGCCACGCTCGTTGCTGTAGCCGCGCGGTCCGCTGCGCTCGTAGCCACCCTGGGGGTAGCCACTGCGCCCGCCGCGTTCGTTGCCATAGCCCTGGTTGCCGTAGCCGCCTTGCTGCCACCCTTCGTTGCCGTAGCCTCGCCCGCCTGCATTGCGTTCGCCGCCATAGTTGCGCGGGCCGCGCTCGTTGCCGTAACCCTGATTGCCGTAGCCGCTGGGTCCACGCTCGTTGCTGTAGTTGCGTGGTCCGCCATAGCCTGCGGGCGGACCATACTCGCGCGGGCCAACCCCTGGGTGAGGTGGCGGTGCTGCGCCAATTTTGACTACGTTGCGGGCTTGTGGCCCTTTCGGGCCTTCTTCGAGGTCGAACTCCACCTCCTGACCCTCGACCAGCGAGCGGAAGCCCTCACCCAGCACTGCGCTGTAGTGGACAAACACATCTTCGCCATCCGGTCGTTGGATAAACCCGTATCCTTTACTGTCGTTGAACCACTTAACTGTGCCAGTTGTCCTCATTGACCTGCCGTCCTTCCTTTTTCTTTTTGCTGCTGCCCGGCTAGTGCTGCGCAAAGCAATGGAGTGTTTACGATACGCTTGGTAATTCCGTTCAGTTTTAGTTCCATACTGATTACTTCAACGGTTGAGTGGGGCGGATGTTACGCCAGGCTATTGGCCCATACCTTGATTACTGATAACTTTGCCGATCATAGCTGCCTTGTGAACTGCCACGATAGAAAAGCAAAGCAATAAGCGCGCCAAAGGCGAATCCGCCCACGTGCGCCCACACCGCCACCCCGCCCGTCTGCGCCGTGTTAGGGGTTAGCGAGGCCAGGCCATTAAAGAACTGCAAGACGAACCAGATACCCAGCACGATGAGCGCCGATACCCTGGTGATGTAACCGAAGTAGCCGAGGGTGAGCAAGGTTCTAATCTGCGCCTTGGGGAACATCACCAAATACGCGCCGAGTACCGCTGCGATCGCTCCACTCGCGCCCACGCTGGGAACGCCACTGTCAGCAAGAGAGCCTGCAACGATGGTAACGATAATGTGAGTGAAGCTAGCGACGAAACCGCCAATCAGGTAGAAGAAAGCGTAAACTGCCGAGCCCATTCGGTCTTCCACATTGTCACCAAAGATGAACAAGTATAGCATATTGAAGCCAATGTGGGCAAAACCTCCGTGCATGAACATCGAGGTGAGCAGGGTCAGGTAGATTGGTGACGGCCCTGGCGTCTCCATGAATGGTAGCCCAGCGAAAGAGCCAACCAGGTCGGTGTTATGGATGATTTCATAGGGAACGGTGCCGTAGCCAGTAATGAAATTGTCGAGGTTCGCCCCCAAGCTCAACTCGTAGATGAAGGCCAGGATGTTCACCACGATGATAGCGATGTTGACGATGGGGAAGCTTCGCGCTGGTGGAACGTTCTCATCACCGAGGGGCAGCATAATGCGCCTCCTTCGCTACTGTAGGTCAGAGGCAACCTGGTCGAGCTTGTCGCCAACCGCGTTGGCTGCGCGGCCCAGGGTGGGGCTTTGTTCACCGACCCGGTCGGCAAGGTCACGAACCATGTCTGCTTCCTTGCTCATCAGGTCGCCTACCGTATTGCGCGCCCAGTTGATCACCTCCTGGCGGGTCTCCTCGCCGCTACGTGGGGCGAAGAATAGGCCGAGCGCGGCACCAATCGCGAAATACTTGGCGGCGGTACGTACTCCTCGAAGCATGATGCTAATCCTCCCTCTTTTTGATTGCAGATTGCAGGTTGTAGATTGTAGATTATAGATGGTGTCGCATGGTCTGCGAACCAGGCCCGAACATCAAGGCGAATTGGTCTGATCGCTAACCGGGGTGGGGATAACGATTACCTCATCTATCTCGCCTATCTCGCCATCGTCGGTGTCGTCAACGGGAACAGCGCCGCGCAACTCGTCAACCTTCTGCTTTACGTTGTCTACTGTCGCGCCAGTCGCCTCCCGCGCATCGCCAACCTTCTGGCGAACGGTATCAGCGGCGATGCCAGCGGCCTGACGCGCGTTCTCAACCCCAGCCTCAGCAGCGCCACGCACCGAGCCAGCAATATCTGCAGCGCTTGCTTTGACGTTGCTAGCGGCGCTGCCCACCGCCTGCTGCACCTGGGTCGCCTTCTCGCCGACGAACTCCTGTGCGCTATTCGTAGTCTGGATGACGCTGTGGCGTGCGCCCCGCACCAGCCGCTTTGCACTCAATTCGAGCGCGCGGCGGTTGGCTTCGCCTCGGCGTGGGGTTATTATCAACCCCACTCCGGCACCAATCAATGCACCTGCGAGCAGCCCGCCGAACAGCAGGCCGTCGCTCCGCCCTTCCCTAGCCATAATCACGACCTCCTA
>QHBQ01000106.1 GCA_003243865.1 Candidatus Chloroheliales bacterium
CATCGCAAAAGCTGATGAGTAAGGAGCTCAAGAAAAGCACCACGATGATGAGCATCTTGCTGAACTTTGGGATTCGTACACCTAAAGTCCTTAAGAAAACTCATCTGCCAATCAAGCGGATAATGGGCGAACCATCCTTCAAGCATCTGTCTAACTTGTTCTATCTGAGTAAGGGCTGAGTTGTTTAGATAGGCAAAACCCGATTCACCACTCCGCTGTTCACGCATCTCTGTCCTAATAAAGTTGTCAAACAATCTCAGAGGCTCTTTCTTTGATTTCATAACATATCTTCCTTACGTTTGTAGATAAGGGACAGCGATTTGCTCTCCACCTCCTCGTCTGAGCTATTCCGGCAAGCATTGGAATCATCGCACCTCAGCATTATATCACTTCCTGATAAGCCCTCAAAACCCCCTGCGCCGCCGCTGCCCAGGTGAACTTCGCCGCTTGCTGTGGCCCGCGCTGGCGCAGCTTGGCGGCTAGCTCCTCATCGTCGAGGATGCGGCGCAGGCCATCGGTAATCGCCTCGCTGTCGGTGGGCGAGACTAGCAGGGCAGCGTCGCCTACCACTTCGGGCAGGCTGCTGACGTTGGCGACCAGCGCTGGCGCGGCGCAGGCCATTGCCTCCAGCGGCGGCAGGCCGAAGCCCTCGTACAGGCTGGGGTAGGCGAAGGCGGCGCAGGCGGAGTAGAGCGCGGGCAGGTCGGCATCGCTCACGTGGTCGAGGAAGAAGACCCGCTGGCCGTACTGGGCGTTAACCCACTCCGCTGCCTCAAAAATCGGCTCATACAGCCAGCCCTTGCGCCCGCTGATTGCCAGGTTGTGGGGGTAGCCGGCGGTCAGCAGATGGGTAAACGCCTCGATCAGCCGCACGAAGTTCTTGCGCGGCTCCAGCCTGCTGACCGCGAGTACGAAGGGCGCGTCGGGCAGGCCCACCCTCTGCAACAGCGTGATGCGTTCCGCTTCATCGAGCGCGATGGGGCGAAAGCGCGCATCCACGCCTCCGTAAACCACCCGCACCCGCGCTTCGGCGATGCCCAGGTGGGTGATGATGTCGCGGCGGGTCGCCTCGGAGTCGGCAAGGATGAGGTCGGCGCGCTTTGCGCTGCGCGGCAGAGTGGCGGTGAGATAGCGGCGCAGGCCTTCCTCGGCGCACTCCGGCATGACCAGGAAGGACAGGTCGTGGACGGTGATAATCAGGCGGGCGCGGGTAGCAGGGGCAACGAAGTCGGGGGCGTGGAAGATGTCCACCCGGCCAGTGAACGCCTCGGCGGGCAGTAGGCGGGGGGCGAAGCGCTGCCAGCGCAGGGCGAGGCGCAGCGGGCCGGGGATGGGGCGGGGTTGGAAGTTGGGGTGGGCAGCGAACAGGCGTTGCGCCGCGACCCACTGCTCGGTATCATGGGGCAAATCGCGGCTGCCGCCGTAGAGCAGCAGGTACTGGTTGGCGGCGTCAGCCTCGGCCAGCGCGGCGACTAGCTGCGCGGTGTAGCGGGCTACTCCCGCGCCCGGCCAGATGCCGGTGGTGTAATCAATCGCTACCCTCACGGCTTGCTGCTGACCACCACCTTGCGCCCGTGCCGCGCGGTCGAGATGATATAGACAATCAGCCCGATCAGCACGATGCTCCAGTAGTTGATGAGTCGGTCGAGGACGGTAATGGCCGCCGCCTGCGCCCCGGCCTGAGCGGCAGGGGATATTACCTGGCTGAGTACGCCGACCATCACCCCTTCGACGAAGCCGAGGCCCGCCGGGGTAATCGGCAGGGTGGTGAGCAGGCTGCTGGCGAGCGCCAGGAAGATGACCACCGAGATGCCAATCGGCTGCCCGTCCTTACCGTGCGCGTCGAGCGCGCGGGTGATGAAGTAGAGCCGCCCACCCTCCATCAGCCAGACCACGCCGGTGAGCAGCAGCACCTGGGGCAGCGTTTCGCGGCGGAAGCTGGTGATGGTGCCGTGCTGGAACTTGATGAACAGTTCGTGGAAGCGGTGGGGCAGGAAGCGGAGGAACAGTTGCGGGCGACGGGCTAGAACCGCCAGGGCGATGATGATCACCACCACCATTACCGCGCCAGCGCTGAGCAGCAGCGTGTTCTGGCCCAGAATGCGGCTGCCAATCAGCAGGCCGGAGGCCAGCAGCAGGCCGAACAGCACGATGATGTCCAGCACCCGCTCGGCCAGAATCGTGCCGATGCTGCGCGAGAAGCTGATGTTGTAATCACGCTTGAGCAGGAAGCTGCGATAGGCGTCGCCCAGCTTGGCGGGAACGATGCAGTTGACGAACCAGCTAAGATAGATGGCCTCAATCAAGCCAGTCACCGAAGGGAGCTTGCTACCCTTGTCGTGGATAACCTTCACCTGCTCGGCTGGCGTAACCGCTATCCCCTTCGCCTGCGCTTTGGACATCCCCATCGCGTGGGAGGCCACGCCTGCATTGCGCAAGAGTATCTGCCAGCGCAGCCCGCGCACGATGAAGGCGGCGTAGTAGACAAGGAAGCCGAGCGCGAAGAAACCGAGGTTGGTATGCTGAAGCTCGCTGCCAATTTGCGCCAGGTCGAGGTTCTTGAACACAGTAGTGAACAGGAAGATGAGGATGACGAAGGCGGCGACAAACGAGATGAGCGTCTTGGGGTTCAGCACCAGCTTGCGCAGCCAGTTGCCCTCGCCCTCCACCTCCATCTCCTCCACCTGGTGGGCAATGTTGGGGTCTTCCTGCTCCAGCGCGGCTAGCTCGCTCTGCTCTTCGGGGTCGAGCCGGGTCAGCCGCTGGTGCAGCTCGTCGAGCGGCTGGTCGCTGCGCCCGTTGCCGCCCAGCGGCAACGGGGTCACCTCGTCCCCCTCGGCCTGCGAGTTGTCAATAATGTCCTTAATCGCCATGCTCCCTTTCACGATTGCCGATTGTAGATTGTAGATTGTGGATGCTGCGCGGTTGCCCAGGTATTATACAGTCTAAAGCCAGAAAAGCCAAAATCCCTAGCGGCAAAAAGCCCCCAGCGCAGGTTGGAGGGAGAAATGCCGCCCATAGGCATCAGATTAGGATAAAAGCCGAGGGTGACTGAGGGGGTCTGGGGGTAAGCCCCCAGCTGCTGCAAACTCGTCGGTGCTAATCGTAAGCATATTGGTTGCCCTTTCAGGCATGGCCCGATATTGCTTAACCTCAGCCTGGCTGCCGGTCAACAGCTGGAGGCTTACCCCCAGACCCCCTGTAAGTTCCCACCCCGCTCTTAATTTGATGCCTATGGGCGAGTGCAACCCGCCCCTATACCCCAACCCCTCTCTGTAGATGCACAGGATTGTGTTGCGACATTCTACACTCAGCACTCAGCACTCAAACCTCAGCACTGGCGGAGCGTAGCCAGGTGACGTACTGGGCGATGCCCTGTTCCAGCCGTGTGCTGGGTTGGTAGCCGAGCAAGTGCTGGGCCTTGCTGATGTCGGCGTAGGTGTTCTCTGCGTCGGCGGGGTGCGGTGGGCGACACTCGATGATTGCCTGCCTGCCCACGGACTGCTCGATGACCTCGATGAGGCGACGGGTGGTTTCAGGGTGCGAGTTGCCCAGGTTGAT
>QHBQ01000376.1 GCA_003243865.1 Candidatus Chloroheliales bacterium
GCCTTGCGCACCGCCCGCGATGCGGTGCAGCAAGATGTAATTGGCGCGGTGCGCGAGGCGGGCAAGCTGGAAGCGCAAGCGGAACATGTTACCGCCTTAAGCCCAACTCCTCCCTCACCGGGGATGAGTTTGGCGCACACCCTCACCCAGCCTCTCCCGAAGGGAGAGGAGAAAACAAAGCTATGCCGAACCCAAAGCCAACCCCACTTACCATGTTGCAGTTGCTCGAACTCTATCCCCATCTCCGCGAGACGGAACTAAGGGAGCGGATGGGCGTTGAACGCACGGTAGTGCGCGAATACGTTGCCGCGCTACGCGGCATTGGCCTCGTCATCGAGGCGGAGCCGCTCCCCGGCGACGAGACCGTCTATACGCTTAAGCCTGGCAAGCAGTTGCCACCGCTGATGCTCCGCGATGCCGAGGTGGTGGCAATTGTCGCTGCGCTGAAGTTCACCCAGGGGCTTGACACCAGCGCGAACGAAGGCGCTGCAAACGCGCTCGCCAAGTTCGAGCGCTTCCTCCCGCCGCGGCTGGTGGAGCGCATCGAGGATGCAAGGCAGGAACTTGAGAACGCTAGCCCCTATGATGAGGATGAGGACGAGGACGATTATTACGACAGTGCTAGTACCCCCGTCAACCGCCATATCGCCACCTTCACCCGCGCGGTGCAGGAGCATCGTCAGGTGTGGATTCGCTACTACTCCTGGGGCAACGATGAGCAGACCAAGCGCACAATTGACCCCTACGGCCTGGTGCAGCAGAAGAGCAAATGGTACGCGGTCGGCTACTGCCACCTGCGTCAGGATCTGCGCGTCTTTCGCCTCGACAACATCCTCGAAGCCCGCCTGCGGATCAAGATGTTCGAGCCGCCGCTGAGTTTCGATTCCGTGGGTTTTGTGGCCGCCTCACTGGAGAAAGTATCTGGCTCCTGAGCGTCATAGTTGCCCAACTGCGGCTGTTGGTGCGATATTTGCTGGATGTTTTCTGCAAGAGGTATGCTGATGCAAACACCTACAAAAGCAGCAGACTCGACCACTAATGCCAGCGACCAGGTTGCTCCGGTATCGCCTGAGGGCCTACCTGCGCCACCGCCCCGCGATGCTGCGCTTGTACACCAGCGGGCGGGGCGCATCAGCCGGTCGCGGCTGAACGATATGCGGGCCAGCCGGGCGCAACAGTTGATTGATGAGCGCGTCAGGCGGGCGCGGCTGATTGTCGCCGCGCGCCTGCTGCGTACGCGGCAACTGCTGGTCGCCCACACAATCATAAGTATCTGCTGCCTACCGTTGCCGCTGCTGGCAATCCTCGCTGCCCTTGTCCGACCCGGTTTCGTCGCCGATATACAGGCGCGCCAGACGGCGGTGAACTATATAGCAACCCCTTATGTCCCATTCATTACCTTTGGTACGGCGCTGCTGTTGGTTGGTTACCACGTACTGATGTTTTGGTATAACCCTTTCGCGGTGGATAGCCGTGCGGTGCAGCGCAAGCGCTGGCTGATCAACGGTATCTCCTTCTTCCTCTCCATCCCCATCGTCAGCGCCCTGATCGTCACTACCCTCGGCACGAAGAAGGATACCAGCGCGATGATTGCCTTGCTGGAAAAGATGCCCAACAATTTCCCCTTGTATCCCTGGATGCTGGCGCTGGTGGTGGTGGCGGCGGTTGGCTGGTGCCTCTGGCTCTTGCTCAATCGCCCCTGGTTCAAGCGCCTGGTGGTGGTGCAGAAAACCGAGGTCAATGCCTACAACTTTTGGCTGTGGCTGCGGCGCGAACGTTATTGGTTGGGGGTCTGGTACAAGCGCTGGCGCGGCAAGCTGCTCTTCTTTGCGCTCACCATTGTGCTTTTCTCCTCGCTGCTCAGTGAGATGATGCAGATGCTGGGGTTGGGGCTGGGCTTCGGCGCGGCCATCGTGGTGGGCCTGCTGCAATTGAAGCTGATCGAGGTTACTGTGTTCCTCGATTTCGTCTGGCTGCATCGGCGCGGCCTCGGCTGGCTGTTCGCCGCCTGGCTGGGGGTGCAGGGTGGCACGCAAGAATTGGTCAAGGATGCAGTCGGCATCCACGATGATGTGCCTGGCGTGCTTACCTACGCAGTCGAGGTCGAGATGATTCTGGGCATCGGCTTCCTCATCTTCTGGCTGGGGCTGATTGTGCATAACTGGTGGCAACTGCGCCGCACCCGCCCGCCCGCAACCCCGACGGTTTAGTTGGTTGGCGTGTGTTCCACCGACGGCGCATTACGCACCGCTGGGCTGAACACTGGCAGGGCGAAGAACAGGCCAATGGCGGCGAACACCAGGATGGTGATGTTCGGCCCGCCGTGTTCCAACAGGATGCCGGTCAGAGCCGCAGAGATAGGGCGCATCCCCCAGGCAATTAGGCGGAACGAACTGTTGACCCGCCCTTGCAGGTGGTCGGGGATGAGCGCCAGCCGATAGCTGTATTGCACCACATCGTAGATGGGGTCGAAGATGTACAGCGCAACCGTGACCAGCCCCAGCAGGAAGATGTTGCTGGCGAATAGGTAGAGCGGGAAGATCAGAGTGGTCAGTACGCGGGTGACGGTGATGACCTGGACGAAGCTGAAGCGCCGCTGGATGATGCCACCGATGATCGAGCCGACGATACCCGCGCCCGCCGCTACGCTGAACACCAGCCCCAACTGGAAGGCGTTGGCGCCCATATTCTGAGCCAGCACGATCACAATCAGGTAGGTGGCAACCATCCGGAAGTTGACCCCGGCGGCGAGAATCGCTAGCAGGCGAATGAGCGGGCGGCTCCACAGCCAGCACATCCCCTCGGCAATCTCCGCCCCTAGATGGCGCGCGGTCTTGGCCCGCTCGATCTGGAAACGGGTGCGGATGAAGGTGAGCGAGACCACCGACGCCGAATATGAAACCGCGTCGAAGATGAAGGGCACCAGCCGTCCCACCGCGTTGTAGAGGAAACCGGCAATCGGTGCGCCGATCAACTCCATCAGGCCATAGCCTGCGTTGTTCTGTGCGGATGCGGCGGGCAGTTGTTGCCTATACACCACCTGTGGCAGTGCGGCGGTCTCGGCGATGGTGAAGAAGACGAACGCGCTGCCCTCGATGAAAGCAGTGACCAGGATCTGCCCAATAGTCAGCA
>QHBQ01000358.1 GCA_003243865.1 Candidatus Chloroheliales bacterium
GTTTTCGGCAGCAGCGATGGCGGCGCATTCACCGTCAAATAGCAGCAAACATGAGCCATCGCGCTAACTTTCCGTTAAACTTGCGTTAAACAAATCTTAAAGCCGCTGTGCTATAATTAGCATGGCGGCTCGAGTTCACCAGGGCGAACCGCAGTTCGCCCCTACAAAACTGCGGCTGGGGTGGGAAATGGGGCCGCGCCGCAGTGCCGATTTGATTGCGCCGTGTAGGATAACGGCTATTTGTGCTGCCCCTGGAGGGGGAAAAGGAGGAATAGATGTTCTCGATCAAGCGAAGCCGGATGCTCGTGCTCATTGCGGTGCTGGCGCTGGTAGTTGTCAGCTACCTGCCGACCCAGGCGCAAACACCGACCGGTATCAACAAGATCAACCACCTGATCGTGATTTACCAGGAGAACTGGAGTTTCGACAGCCTGTACGGCAGCTTCCCCGGCGCGAACGGCATTGCCAACGCGGGCGATGCGGTCAAGCAGGTGGACAAGAGCGGCACTCCCTACACCGTCTTGCCCCAGCCGATTGACACCACCCTGAAGCCGCCCGGACCCGATCCCCGCTTCCCAGCCGACCTGCCGGTGCAGCCCTTCGACCTGTCAAAGTACGTCACCCCCGACAAGAAGACCGGCGACCTGGTGCATCGCTATTACCAGGAGCAGTATCAGATTGACGGCGGCAAGATGGACAAGTTCGTGGCCTGGAGTGACGCCGCTGGCCTGGTGATGAGCTACTACGATGCCAGCAATATGCCGGAAGGCAAGCTCGCCCAGCAGTATGTAATTGCCGACAACTTCTTCCACTCCGCCTTCGGCGGCTCGTTCCTCAACCACCAGTGGCTGATTTGTGCCTGCACCCCGCAGTGGCCCAACGCGCCAGAGTCGAAGAAGGCGGTGCTTGATGCCACTGGGGTGATGACCAAGGATGGCACGGTTACGCCCGATGGCTATGTGGTGAATACCGCGTTCACCGTCAACAGCCCACACCCCGCCAATATCACCGATACAACCCAATTGGTGCCGAACCAGACCGCCCCTACTATCGGTGATCGCCTCAACGACAAGAACGTTAGCTGGGCCTGGTACTCCGGCGGCTGGAACGACGCCATTGCAGGCAAGCCCAACTCGCTGTTCCAGTACCACCACCAGGCGTTTGCCTACTTTGCCAACTATGCCGATGGCGCGCCTGGTCGCGCCGCGCACCTGAAGGACGAGCAGGATTTCATGACCGCCCTGAGCAGCAACAGCCTGCCCGCCGTTTCGTTTATCAAGCCACTCGGCCCCGACAACGAACACCCTGGCTATACCAACCTGATGCAAGGGCAGCAGCACGTTGCCGACCTGGTGGCGGCGGTGCAGAACAGTCCCTACTGGGCCGACACCGCCATCGTCATCACCTACGACGAACACGGCGGGCGCTGGGACCACGTCGCCCCGCCAGTGATTGACAAGTGGGGGCCGGGCAGCCGCGTTCCCGCCATCATCATCTCTCCGTTTGCAAAGAAGGGCTACGTTGACCATACCCAGTATGAGACCGTCTCGATCCTGAAGTTCATCGAGACCCGCTGGGGCTTGCAGGCGCTCACCGACCGCGACGCCAAGGCCGCCGACCTGACCGCTGCTTTCGACTTCAACACCGCACCTCCCGCGCAGGCCACCAGCACCCCGGCCGCAACCGGTGCAACCCCAACCGCCGCGATGGTAACGACTCCGACCGCCGCGATGGTAATGACCCCAACCGCAGCAATGGTGGCCGCTACCCCAACCCCGATGGGCGGCAATCAGCCCGGCCTGCCCAGGACTGGCAGCGGCGCCGACTTCACCCTGGTGGCGCTCATCGGCAGCCTGCTACTGCTGGCGGGCCTAGCCCTGACCCTGCGCCGTCGCACTACGTAAGCAATAATTCCCCAAGCATAAACATGAGGCGCGGAACAATGTTCCGCGCCTCGTTCGTTTATCCGCTTTTACGAATCCGCTGGCTAACTTGCACCCCACGCAGCCTATATAGTAAATCAGCCAGTCGCTGCCGTTCTTCTCCAGGCCGAAGTCGAGGATGGGCCGCGCGCTCTTGCCGTAGAGGTAATACTCGACGCGGGGCTTGCCGCTGGTGGGGTCATCGGGGTTGGCTATCTTCTGAGGGGTGGTGCGAAAGCCCTGTGGTATGTCCTTTTGGTAGGCGGCAAAGTAGCTCTGGATGCTGGTATCGCTGGTCATCTGCTGCTGCAGCGCAGGGGTAAGCAGCTTGTTGTAGGTGGCCGTATCACCTTTGCTATATGCGTTCATGAAACTGGTAATTGTGTCTTCTGGGTGGCTGCCCGCCGAACCGGCCATGGTGAAGGCAATGATACCGATGGCAACGAGCGCGATCAGCAGGGCAGCGCCGACCAGCAGCGGGGTACTGAACAGGCCGGGGCTGGCGGGGCGAACTGTAGTCTTAATGGTGCTGCCCGCTGCGGCGTTAACGTCGGTCGCTTCGATGCTGGTGGCATCCTCGGCCTTGTAGTCGTAGCCTTCTGGGGCTGCAACCGGGGCGGGGGTGGGTAGCGCAGTAGAGTCGGCAATCAGCGTGCTGCTGGCGACCCCAGAGTTCTCCCTCTCAGCGCCACTATCGAAGTAGCCCTGGCGCGCGGAAGGCGGCTGTTCAGCGAGGGCGGGACGGTCGTCACTGACCCGCTGAAAGGCGGCCACATCAACATCCTGCCCGTTGCTGGGAGCTATGCTGGGCGTAACTCCGGCGGGCGAGGTGAAGAAGGCATTCGGCTCAATTACGTGCGGGCTAGCTGTGCTGCTGGCTTGAAGTGGGGCGAAGAAGTCATCTGGTTCAGTCACATGCAGGCCGCTGGGTGCATTAGGGCTGCTAGGGCTGGAAGTTGGCGGCAGGGTGGGCATTGTAGTGGGCGCAACCGGCGTAGTGGTCGGCTCAAGCAAGGTGGGCAACGTAGTGGGCGCGTCCGGCGTGATGGTCGGCAGAGGGGACAGCGGCGCAGTGTTCAGCGCGGGCGGTGGGGTGGCGTCTGGGAGTGGGCCAGTGAGCGCATTCTGGCTCTGGAGCTGGCCGGTGCGGCGGCGGCGGGCCTCGGCCCAGCGCACCCCAGCCATCGCTTGTTG
>QHBQ01000377.1 GCA_003243865.1 Candidatus Chloroheliales bacterium
CTGCGTTGTTACGGTCTAGCTAGCTAAACCATCTGCAAGAGCTATGCCACGCTGCTAGCCCTGCTCGACTTCGAGCATTGCGCGGGCGGTCTGGGCCACCTGGGCAACGCTGATGTTGCTTATACGCGCAGCTTTGATTACCTGATGCTGCGGGTCGCCAGTTGGCCATGGCCCCCAGATTTGCGCGTCGCTGGGGCCAAATAGCCGCAGCGTAGGTCGCGCCAGGGTCGAGGCAAGATGCAATGGGCCACTGTCCACCCCCATCACCAGGTCAGCGCGGTCAAGCAAGGCGGCCAGTTCAGCCAGGGTAGTGCGACCGGCTGCACTGATAGTACGCTGGCGGGCGCTCTTTGGTTGTGCGCGGATGAGCGCGTCACAAAGCGACTCTTCCCTGCCGCTGCCGGTGAGCAACAGCCAGCTTTCTGGTTCCTCAAGCAAGAGAGATGCCACTGCTGCCCAACGCTCAGTCGGCCACTGCTTGGCAGGGTCGCCCGCGCCGGGGTGGATAACCAGCAGCCGCCCACCGCCTTCCCAACCCCCCACCCTCAGCCACGCTGCCGCCCAGTCCCGCTCTGCTTCGGTTAGCGGAAAGAAGGGCGAGGGTGGCGTATCCACTGGCTGTCCCCACCTTGATATAACGAAGTTTACCAGGGTCAGGTTCTGCTCCACTTCGTGCTGGCCAGCCTGATATGGCACTTTAATTGTGGCGAACAGGCGCACCAGCGGCGTATCGTAGCCAAGCAGCGGGATGCCACTCAGCAGGCATAGCAACCCGCCCCACCAGAAATCGAAGCGCAGGTTAACCGCGAGGTCAATGCGGCCATGCTGACGCTGCCACCGGCGCAGCTTGCGTGACTCGCGCCATAGAGTGCGATAGGGGGCGAGCCAGCCGCCCTTCGCCTGCCGCGTGAAGCCAGGGAATGGAATGGTGAGTAGCGCATCGTAGTAGGGAGCATAGCGCTCGGCGACCGCCTGGCTCCACGGCCCCACCGCCAACCCAATTTGCGCCCCCACCAGCCCCGCCCGCAGCCGCCGCAGCGCCGCCGACGCGAACAGCATATCGCCCAGATGGTCGGGCCTGATCAGCAGCACCCGCCGCACCCCACCCCGATGTAGTCGCTGCCGCAGCCGCCAGCGCCAGGGCCACGATAGCAGGCTGATCAGCCATAGCAGGATGTAGCGGATGCGGTTGCTCATACCTAGCACCTACCCCTCTCTGTCATGGATAATCCTCACCCACAAGTATTGAACAGAAATATGGTGCAAGATAGCAGACAGGTCAATCGGTTCCGGGGGTTGGGGGCGAAGCCCCGTGTTGCCCTACGTCAATGCTGCAAGTAATACCAAATCGGCTTGGTGCTGGTGTAAAACGGATGGGCGCGATAAATCCGCACCCCTACGGATTATACACTCTCTCCTCGGCGAATTGGTATAAGCCTTTCATGCACCTTTGCCTCTGCGACCGGGCCAGACTAACTTACGATGAGCATCTCGGCGCTTCAGCAGCGGGGCTGCGCCCCCAGCCCCCGGAGCTCTTCACTGCGGCTTGCTATCTTGCACCATATTTCTGTTCAACATTAACTCAAAACTCAAAACTCAAAACTTCAGTAACTGCGGCCCACACCCGCTCCACCGCGACATCTGCGGTGTCGCCACCGCCATCCTCATACCCAGCAGGGTAGAGACTACGCACCTGGCTGGGCGGGCCGTATAGCTCGTAGCGCAGCGCGCTGGTGGGGCCAAATATCCCAACCGTGCGGCAGCCGCAGGCCACTGCCAGGTGGCTTACGCCAGTATCGTTGCCGATGTGCAGCGCGGCTCGCTGCAAGAGCGCGCCAGTCGCCGCCAGGTCCAGCCTGCCTGCAATGTTGTGGATGCGCGTATCGCCCTGCTGCACGGCGGCGGCAAGCTGACGGTCATCCTCACCCCTGCTGCCCAGCACGAGGACGCTAGCCCGCCCAGCCAGTTGCGCGGCGATAGCGGCGAAGCGTTCGACCGGCCAGCGCTTGCTGATCAACCGCGCACCGGGGTTGACCCCGCCGCCGGGGTGGATGGTGATGGTCGGCTGATCCCGCTCTAGTGGCAAGGAGAGCAGCAGGGCGTCGGCTGCCGCTTGTGCCGCAGCAGTAGGGTAATATTCCAGGCGCGGGTCGGGCGGCAGGGGCAAACCGGCGGCGCGGGCGACATCAAGGTAGATGTCCACCTCGTGCCGTGCGGTCTTGCGATCGTCCACCGCTGCCGCCGCGCTCAGGCCGAGGCCCCGCCCGCGACTGTTCAGCCCGGCGCGGTAGGGGATACCCGCTATTAGCGCGAGCAGGGCCAGCGCGGGCGAGCGGTCGGGGATAAAGGCGGCGGCGAAGTGCTTGCCCCGTAGCCGCCTTGCCATCTTCAGCATTGCAGCGAAGGGGTAATGGTTGGCTCCCAACGCGCCCGCGTCGAGCAGCGCGCTTAGGCGGGGGTTGCCGAGCAGCGCGGCCCGCGAGTGCTTGCCTACCAGCCAGCCGATGCGGGCCTGCGGCCAGGCCTGGCTGACTGCCGCCAGCAGCGGGGTGGCGAACAGCACGTCGCCGATGCAACAGGGCTTGATCATCAGCACACGGGCCGGGTGTTGCGGCAATCTACCGCGTCCCAGCCCACGCAAGGTGAGGTGCATCACCCCCCCCGCACTATCCACCAGCCTGTCGCGCCCGCCGCTCATCCCTGACAGATCTGCACGATATTAGGGATGATGTGTTCGTACTGATGCGGGTTGGCGCAGACCACCCGCGTTCCCACCTCGCCGATCAACGACACCATCACAAAGATGACCGCTATAACCGTGAGCAGCGCCATCTCGGCGAAGCTGAACCTGCCCTTTACGATGCTATTATCTACCGGCGCGATGTAAGGCTCGTCCGCTTTGCGCTCACTGGTTAGCCGCCCGATGTAGTAGAGCACCGTAACCAGCAGCAAGGTCGTCACTGCCGCCAGTGGCAGCAGCCAGTCGGTGCTCTCGAAGTTATCAGGTATCTGCTTGAAATAGGTCAGCACCAGCAGCGTTGCCGTCACCCCATTGAAGGCGGTATGGCAGACGATCGAGTTGTAGATGCTATTAGTCTTGAACACCACGTAGGCCAGCACCCCGCCCAGCATCGAGGTGAACAGCAGGGTATAGAGGCCGAGATGGAACAGGGCGAAGAAGATAGCGATATAAAAGACGGTGCGCCACAGCCCTTGCCGCTCGAAGGCCCGTTGCATCACCCCGCGATTAAGCAACTCCTCACATACCCCTGGCACCACCGTCAGCACCACCAGATAGGAGAGCGCCTCCCCGTCGCTAGTAGGTTTCGGCACCGGCGAGGGCAGCGGCCCAATGTTGCTCAACACCAGATCGGTGACGTAGCCAAGCATCTCGGCCAGCGGCCAGGCCAGCAGCGCCACCAGCACGCTGAGGAGCAACATCTGCGGGGTAGTCGGGTTGAGGTGCAGGGTTGCGCGCAGGTCGAAGTTGCCGATCTGGATAAAAAGCAGCACCGGCACCAGGATGAACAGCACCTCGCCGAGGGTCACGGCGATAGGGAAGGGCATCCCGAAGCCAGCGATGATCGTCTGCCCGATTGCGTTCAGCACCAGCACCAGCAGGAAGAGCAGGTAAGCCTGGGCGCGACTAGGGTGGCGGGTGGGGCCGGTTTCGATTGCGGGGGTAGGGGCGTAGGGCTTTATCTGGGTCGCATCGTACATGGTTATTTGTTCTCCGCGGCAGCCGCGCCCATCTGGATGTCGGTCAGCGCGAACATCAGGTCGGCGCGGGCGCAAAGCTGGCCGTCTACAGTCGCCTCGGCGCTGGCGGTGCCGATCGGCAGCCTCAGCTTGGTAATCGTCACCTCCAGGCGCAGCAGGTCGCCGGGGCGTACCTGGCGCTTGAAGCGCACATTGTCCAGTCCGGCGAACACCCCCAGCTTGCCCTTATACTCCGGCATTACCTGCACGCAGATAGCGGCCACCTGGGCCAGCGCTTCGAGGATGAGTACGCCGGGCATCAGCGGATAGTCGGGGAAATGGCCCTGGAAGAACGGCTCATTGCCGCTCACCGCCTTAATGCCTACCGCGCGCTGCCCCGGCTCACACTCTATGATTCGATCCACCAGCAGGAAAGGAAAGCGGTGCGGGATGGTCCGCCTGATCGCGTCAATGTCCAGTTCCATTTGCTCCCTCTTTCTCCCCCTCGTCAATCAGCCGCACGGCCACTACCGCCAGCGCGGCATAGAGCCAGAACAGCATCGCCATGTGGGGGAACTCGATATTGAAAAAGTAGTGGTCCAGCACGCCGACCACCAGCGCCCCGGCCACCGCCGCCATCAAGCCCAGCAGGATAGTGCTGAGTGAGGTGACATCTCCTCCCTCAGCGGGGAAGGTTGGGTGGGGGTGAGCGTCGCGCGGCGCGGACCCACCCCCAGCCCATCCCGCCGGGAGGGGAGTACGCATCGCCCCTACCCCAGCAGGGGAGGTTGGGTGGGGGTGAGCGTCGCGCGGCGCGGACCCACCCCCAGCCCATCCCGCCGGGAGGGGAGCAAAACCCCTTCCCTTTTGGGGGAGAGGAGCAAAACCCCTCCCCCTTTGGGGGAGGCTGGGAGAGGGGGTGCGCCGCACGCGCGGCAGGGTGTAGGCGAAGAAGGTGAACATCACGAAGCCAAAGCCCGCCAGCCCGACCAGCCCCATCCGCTCGGCAATCGTCAGGTAGACGCTGCTCACCCCGGTAGTCAGTTCGCGCTCGAACCCGCCTGCCGTGCCGAAACCGACCCCGAACCAGGGGTACTTCTGGATAATTGCCACTGCGTTGGCATACTCGTTCAGCCGCATAATCGTGGCTGGGTCTTGCAAGGCAAATCCGGCGGAGAGGCGGGCGAGATAGCCGCTGCCCAGCCCCAGCCCCAGCACCGCGATTGCGCTCACCGCGCCATAGAGAAACAGGCGGCGGTAGCGTAGCAGCGCCACAATCCCCACTGCCGCCACTGCGCCCAGCCAGGCCGAGCGCGATTGGGTTAGGATCAGAGCCGCGCCACTGGCCGCCACTGTTGCCCAGGTCAGCCAGCGGGGTAGGCCGACGCTCTGCTCACGCTTCGCCAGCGCCTGCACCAGCGCGAGGACAAAGACCAGCACCAGCATCCCGGCAAAGCTGTTGGGGTCAACCGAGGTGCCGGTTGCCCGCACTGGCAGGGCGGGGTTGGCTTCCAGGTGGCGGATAACATCAGTAGTGGGATAGCCAACCACACTGAGCCGCAGCAGGATGCCCGCGGCGCGGTCGCCAAGCGCCCACAGGCCGACACCGATTGCCGCCGCCAGCCCGCCTGCCACCACCAGCCAGCGTACCAGCCGCCGCAGCAGCGGCCCATCTACCAGGGTGGTAACAACATAGAACAGCACGAAGCCGAGCGCCATCCGAAAATAGTTGTGGGCAATGTCGGTGCTGAAGTCGCGGGCGATGCCCAGGATGAAGGCGAACAGGCTGAGGCCGATGAACAGCAGCAGCGGCGCGTGAACCGGCGACACGTTCAGCCGCGCCCCCTTCAACAGTTGTCCCAGCCAGAGCGCAATCAGCAGCAACTCAGTCACTTCCAGGAACGCAGGCGTGACCACCAGCTTGACCGGAACGACCGCGAAAGGCAACAGGAGCGCGATCAGCGCCGCGCCGAGCAGCAGCCGCTCCGCGCTTGTCAGCAGCAAGGCTAGCGCCGCCAGCCCGCCTAGCGCGGCAAAGGGGATGAGCGGGTTGCCCAGCGTTACCGCCAGCCCGCCCGCCAGCCCTAGCCCCAGCGCCGCACCGACACCCAGCAGCGGCAACCAATTGCGCGAGGTTGCGGGCGCAAGCCGCTCGT
>QHBQ01000053.1 GCA_003243865.1 Candidatus Chloroheliales bacterium
TCCTATTGCAGTATCTTTGGCGGTGTTCCAGCATTTCCAAAGCAAAGGGAGTTAGTGTACAATATCAGCATGGACGAAGATTATACCCCCGAGTTAAGACCCAGGTGGCTCTAGAAGCACTCAAAGGCAAGCAGAGCGACGAGCAGATCGCCTCCGAGTACAGCATTAGCCCACCGCTGGTATCGGAGTGGCGCGACAACGCCCTTGCGGCCATGCCCAGCGTCTTCTCCAAACGGAAGCTGGACAGAGAGCGGCGCAGGATAGAAGCTGCCCACCAGAAGCGTGTTGCCCGTCTGCAGGCACAAATAGAGAAGCGGCAGGTTGAGCTTGATTGGTTGCGGCGCAAGGCGAGGGAAGCTGGGCTGGAGGAATAAACTTCGTCGCTGTCTTACCTTGCACGCTGGCGGATAACCAGAGCCTGGTGTTGACTTCAATTCAATATTGTGGTATAATGGCGAACGAAGAGAGGGTATGAGGATGACATTTGGGCAGCGAATCAAGGAGATACGCAAAGAGCGCAAACTGACCCAGCGCCAGCTCGCCGCGAAGGTGGGGGTAGACTTCACCTACCTCTCGAAGATGGAGAACGGCCGCCTGGAACACACCCCGTCAATCAAGACCATCGCGGGCCTGGCCATGGCGCTGGAGACAGATGAGCTGGAGCTGATGGAACTCGCTAACAAAGTGCCACCTGTGTTCGATGCGCTCGCTCGCGATAAGGAAGCGATGCGCTTCTTCCGCAGAGCAAGTGAAACGATTAGAGGCCCAGAAGGCTGGCGTGACCTGACCGCCTACCTGGAGAAGCGCGAAGAGGAGCAGTAAGATAGCCGACAATTTCCTCAGAGCGATTGCCGCTGCTGCAGACGATGCCCCCAATTGGTACGAGACCGAGCTGCCGGAGGACGAGCTACTAGCATTGGGCAGCCGGTGAAAAGGAGGGTAAAGGTGAGCGACATCAGCATACTCTCGCAAGAGTACAAGACAAGCGCCGAGCTGGCAGAGCGGGTCAATCAGGCTTTGATGATCATCTCTCTGGCGGCCTCTGGCTCCGCTGATGCGCGGATGGGATAAAGCCGCAAGCGGCGAGATAGAGTACATGAGCGCATACTTCGCAGCGCAACCTCCACATACCGCTTGGTCATCCTCAATCCGCACATGAACTGCAGTATCGGCTCCCCACTGCACACTGTAGCTGCGGCTCGCTATGGATGCGATAGGTCACGGCGGTAGGGTAGCTTAGAGGTGTGCTCATTTATTCATCATCCCGTTCCCTCCCGCAAAAAGTGAAGAGGTCAGCAGATTAAGTGTCTGCTGACCTCTGATTTGTGCTTGTATTGCGCTTTGGTTAGTTAAGGGCTAGTTCTAGCTGAAGCTCCTCACTTAGTGGCTCCCCAGCCAGCCAGCCCTCACCGCGCAGCCGCTGCCAGGCGGCGCGGATGTGTTCCGGTGGGAACTTCGCCTTGCGCTCGCTCCAGGCGTGTACCCCGTTGATGGTGCGTCCCAGGTCATGCCTTGCCTGATGGTCGCCCTGCTCTGCGATCCAATGTACGCTGGCGAGTAGCTCGCTGCCGTATGGCGTCTCGAAGCCCTGGATTAGCCGCTCCACCCTGGCCAGCCTCTGCTCCGCAGCAATATCATCAGCGAGGCGGTGGCTGGCAGCCTGCGCCGCGTCAGGTGTTAGCCTGATGTCAGTATTGTCGTTGCGGGTGCGGTATCCGCAGATATAGCCACCTTCGAGGCGTTGAAGCCAGCGGTCGAGGTCGGCGGCGTAAGGTCCGTACTGCCCCTGGCTGAACTTGAGGTTTAGCGGCTGACCGCTCGCCTGGATGAAGTAGGCCAGGGACTGCACTACAAGCGTGGTGAGGCGGTACATCTGCTCGGCGTAGCTGGCAATTAGCAGTAGTAGCATAGCCTCACCTTTGGCCAGCTCCGGCCCGGTTGCCACCTTTGTCCCCATCGAGGACGGCTCGACTTCGGGCGCGTACAGCAGCACCCTCACCCCTTCAAGTTGGCTGAAGGCGGCTTCGACTAGCGGGCGCACATCGTCCCAGCGCAGCCCGCCGTTGCCGCATCCTAGCGGCGGCACCGCGATAGACTTGATCCCCAGCCTCTCTACCTCACTCTTAAGCGCTTCAAGGCCGCTGGCGATGTCTTCAAGGTGCGAGCGGTCGCGCCAGTGCTGCTTGGTGGGGAAGTTGATAATGTACCGCGGGTGGAAGGCTGCGCCTTTGTCGAACACCAACATTTCGCCAAGACGCACCTGCCCTTTACGACAGGCAGCCTGATAATAACGGTAGTTCTCTGGCTCGGCGTAACGAAACTGGAGGGCGATGCCCTTACCCATCACGCCCACACAGTTGACTGTATTCACCAGCGCGTCGGCATCCGCCTCAAGCAGGTTACCAGTCGTCACTTCAATCATCGCTTTATCCTCTAGTAGTACCAGTCTCTCCGCAGCGTCACTGCTGGCCGATGGCTCACAGCAGCGAGTATCCCCTCAACCTTTTCACCAATTTCCCTGCTTGGCACCGCGATCCGCTCGGTTAGTTCCCAGGCGAAGTGCTGATAGACTAGGAACTCCGCCTGTCTGCGGCGCTTGCGGTCATCACCGGGGGCACGGTCTTGCCAGTATCTGGCCCTGAGTATCTCCCAGTTCAGCCTGGCAAGGTCGCTGGTGTCTGTGTAGAAGTTCGTATAGGCCATGATCGCATGGCCATCGGTGAAGACGAACGGAGTGCCGTTTGTCGCCACCGCGTTAACCGTAGATACCAGATAGACAATCTCATTCTGACCGCCGCTATAGCCGACAACCGCGCCCTTGTGGATAGCATATAGCATCGGTGCTCGGGGGGCGAAGTAGAACGGCACGTAGTCGTGAAGCGTACCGAACGGTGGCTTGGGAACTGACACCCGTGCTCTACGATCCTGGATGTTCTGATGGGCAATGTCGGTGTAGCCGGTACCGCCCTTGCCTGTCACCGATTTTGCGTCCAGCCCGGAAGTGAGAAGTATAGAAGGCAGGTTGTCAATGTGAGTGATGTGATAGATGTGAGTAACGTGGCAACCTGGTTCGGCACAAGGCTGGTCGGCAAACAAGGCACTCTCCTGACCAGGGAAGCGTTTAAGCAATCGGCTTAGTGAATAGTCTGCCCCTTAAGTATTATACCATATTGCACGGCTTGATAGTTATACCGTGTGGGAGGAGGAGCAGCTGGCTAAGCTGTGGCGCGAACTCGGTTTCGACGATGCTAAGTAAAAGAGGTTAGAGTGCCTTCAATGCCAGGGAGATAGACATTCGAGGCACATACCCGAGGCCAATGCGTCAATGCTTCACCTTACCGAACCTACTACCTGCTCCATCTGGGCGCAGCTATAGCGCGGCCTGGCTTGCACATCGTAGGCGTTGGTGAGGGTGAGATCAACATCGTGCTGCGTCCAGGTTATCCGCATGCAGTCAGCGCCTAGCTAAGTGACGAACAGGTTCTGCCCGTTTACCCTCTCGCAAGCGGTGGCGAGGGTTGAGCTTGACTGGCTGCACCCGGCCTGAGGTAGCGGTGGCCCGGCCCATTGATAATGTGGGCGATTGGTTTCTATCTCCTCAACAGCGGTATGCCCAGATGTTGACCGAACACTGAAATGGCATGGCCTTGACGGTCGTCCCATGCATCAATATCGGCAGCAACGCCCTATATCGGGTAGCACACTTGCTATCATGATTGGAACTTGCAGTTAGTTTGATTAGTGGTAGCGGTGCATAATTATGAACGGTTATTCGCCGTCACCCCCACCATCGCCCCCGTCTCCCCCATCGCCGCCGCCATCACCGCCATCGCCGCCATCGCCTCCCATCGAGCCGATTGCCTGGCCTGCGAGACCTAGACCGCTGCTATCACCCTGACTGCTAGCAGGGCCGCCACCAGTGCCATCCGCACTACCTTCCTGTCCGCTCAGTGTACCCGAACCACCTTCACCGGAACCTCCTGGTCGTCCTTCACGTTCAGTCGTGATCTGCCTCCTTTTTCATCATGGTAAGACAAGGATGATGATTATGTCCTCTTATTGATCAGACGAACTAATACCAATTCGCCGAACAGATGATGTATTTTCGTAGGGGCGCACTGACGTGCGCCCTGATGCAATTTATACCATCACCTTGACGAATTGGTATAACATTGCTATTGCTTCATAGTTGCCGCGACTAATTGCTGCTAAGTTGTGTTGTAGATACCACCAAGCGATCAGCACGCCTCCACCACATCATATTTCACGCCCTCAGAGTATGCCCGATGAAGGGATGATGACCGACATCACCATGTGCCTTCCGCAGTACCGGCGTTTGGCGTGCGGCCCAGAAGACGACCGTCACCGGATGTCAGACCGCTGTGAAACGCTGTGGGCGGCCTCGGCCTGCTGGTATTCACCCTCACTGGAGGCGTAGACCGGGCCATCCTCGCCACCCGCCACCACCATCCGATTCTGCCAGCGGCCCGACGGCTCTAACACCGTCACCACATCACCATGTGCGATGAGTAGTTTGGGGCGTGCCGATAGACCCTGCTCCCGCTTATTTGCTCCGCTTTCCTTGCTGACCTAGATTTTTCCGTTCAGAGCGACTGGGCCGGTCGTTTCGAGGCTTTGATGGCTTTGGGGGATTAAATGTTGAGGCTTAGGTTCTAGCGCGCCTTGCCCTGGCTGGGAAGGTGCTGCTGGGTTGGATGGTGAGTTGGACGGCTGCTCCGGCTGCGCCTGGGTAG
>QHBQ01000116.1 GCA_003243865.1 Candidatus Chloroheliales bacterium
CCGCGGCGCGGCCTGGTGGCGCAGCGGGGCAGGCGGGGTCGCTTCCGGCCTCACTTCCGGCATCGTCTGCTGCCCGCCCGGTATCAACGCCCCTAGACCTCGACCCAATCCGCCCTTTGGCATCTTCCTTACTCCCTTACTTAAAACTTAATCCTCAACCCTGGCGCGAAACTCCTCGGCCAGCGCCTTGTATGACTGCCCGCCGCGTGAATTGGCGTCGTACTCGCGGATAGTCTGGCCGTAGCTGGGGGCTTCGCCGATGCGTACGTTGCGGGGGATGAGCGTGCCGAACGTCTCGCTGGGGTAGTGCGCCTTGACCTCCTCGACCACCTGACCGGCCAGGTTGTTGCGGCTGTCGTACATCGTCATCACGATGCCGCTAATCTTCAGGCGAGGGTTGAGGTTGCCCACCACCAGCTTGATGGTGTTGACCAGTTGCATCAGCCCCTCCAGCGCCAGATACTCGCACTGGATCGGGATAATCACGCCGTCAGCGGCGGTGAGCGCGTTGACGGTCAGCAGGCTGAGGCTAGGCGGCAGGTCAATGATGACGTAGTTGTAGTTGCCGACAATTGGGGCGATCGCCCGTGCCAGGCGTTGTTCGCGATCGGCAAACTCGACTAGCTCCACCTCTGCACCCGCCAGGGCTGGGGCGGCAGGGAGCAGGTCGAACTCGGGTCGGCCAGTTGGCAGGATCGCCTCAGTGGCGGGTCGCTCGTTGACCAGCACATCGTAGAGCGAGGTTTCAATCTCGTTCTTGTCGAAGCCGAGGCTGCTGGTAGCGTTGGCCTGGGGGTCGGCGTCCACCAGCAGCACCCGCCGCCCCATTGCCGCAAGGTAGGCGGCGATGTTGACGGCGGTGGTGGTCTTGCCTACCCCGCCCTTCTGGTTGGCGAGGGCAAAGATACGGGCGCGACGCGGTTGCTTCGGCAATGCAGCTCTCCGTATGCGGGTACTTAGGGTTATGTCTAGCCTGTATTGTACCAGATTTGGGAGGATTGTACAAACGGCGGGGGCGATACAGCGGGCAGGAACTTCCTCACCCACCTTCTATCAGGCAACGATTGGCGCGGGTCACTCATCGTCCGCGCGGTAGTCCACCGCTGTCACCGCGCTACCCGCAGGAATGTAGTCGGGCGGAATCGCAGGGGCGCCGCGAATCGAGCGTGCGCCCGCGTCGTAGATATTCACTTCCAACCCGCCGTGCTGGTGGAGTATCTCGCTGGCGCGATTGGCCTCCTCTGTATCATCGAAGGCATTGACCCGTATCAGAATGTCGCCCTGGTTGACTTGCCCGGTGTACGCCTCTGCCTGTTGAGCGGGTGGCATTGCCATCACCGGCTGTGGCAGTATATTGTAGAGACCCTCGACCGTCGGGTGGGTGCCGCGCGTTTCGCTGGTCACTACTGCTAGCTGCTCGGCACCAAAGCCTGCGGCGCCCAGCGCGTTCAGTGCGGCTTGAACTGCCTGGTCGCTGCGGAACAGTGCTATTACCGTACTACGCCTGGTTCTGGTCTCATGGACAGGGTTGTCTCTGGTCGTCATCGCTTGCTCCTTTCGTTCACCCTGCCATTGTACAATATCGCGATGGGGGCCGCAACATGAGTCATCCCTAATTTTGCGGCAATGCATACATCGGCGCGAATCAGTTAGCGATAATATAGATGATGGGCGAATATTCATCGTGCCGCTGTATTGTTTGGGTCAGTTACGTTTGCATCTTGCGTGCCGTGTACCGAGGCATCCTCAAGCTCGACCCGTTCGCGGCGTACTGGTTCGCGCACCTCGTGTTCCTCGGTGACGTAACGCTTGCTGACCCGCACCTCCTCAACCAGCACCAGTTGGCGCTGCACCACCAGCACCTCCTTCATGATCGGGATGATCAGCTGGTCGCCCTCGATGCGCGGCTCAAGGGGGGCGGACAACGGCTGGTTCATCGCCACCCGCTCGACCACCAGTTCGTCATGGGTAACCGGAACGCGCTGCACCTCCTCGACCTGCTCGACCCGCTTGTGGATGCGTAGTTCGCCCAGGTTGACGGCCCGCTTGCCGATGTTCAGCCGCTCGGCGGCCAGCGGGATGCGGATCTCGCCCTCACGCTCAAGCAGCGCGCTGGCATCGGCGCTGAGGTACTCACCCTGCTGCAGCGGCAATTGGTGGGTTGACAGGCGGTTAACATCTTCCACGCTGCGCACCGACTTGATCTCGCTCACAGGAATGAGGGTTGGCTCGTCGCTCTGCCCCAGCCAGACGTATACCCCGCTCGGCTTCTTGCGACCCCGCTTGGTCTCCACCCGGTCAATCAGGCCTAGGCGGCCATCGTTGGTCTCTACCACCGCGCCAGGGACAAGCTGCGCGTTCTGTTGCTCCATTGCGTGCTCCTTTCACTCCTTGGTCAAAGGTCTCGTCTTGGTGATAGTGAAGGCAAGAGCCATGCCAGCCTAGCCCGGTAGGGCGGGGGCGAGCCGTTGTTCGCCCCTACAGATAGATGTTGTAGGGGCGAACAACGGCTCGCCCTGGTTTGCTAACTGCACAGATTTGCACAAATCCACGCTTATGCAACCTTAAACTGATAAATTGGGCTTGTCATATTCAGCATAAAATGGTAAAATATGTCAAGAACGTGGGCAAGGGCAGCCCACATTATTTTACCGGGGGTTGGAGCTTATACGCTAAGAGGAACGTAGCGATGGGGAGAGCGACTGTACATCTTGATGAGCCTGTTCTGGTGCTGAACCAGAACTACGAGCCGTTGAACATCTGCAACGTGCGTCGGGCGCTGATGCTGCTTTTCAACGGCAAGGCAGAGGTGCTGGAGCTTAACCATCAGATTATCCACAGCGCGACCACCGTGTGGCACGCGCCGAGCGTAATCCGCCTCTCGATGATGATTAAGCGCCCGGTGCCACGCGCCAAGTTGAGCCGCCGCGAGATCTTCATCCGCGACGAGTACACCTGCCAGTATTGTGGCCTGCGCACCCGCGACCTGACCCTCGACCACGTCGTTCCCAAGAGCAAAGGGGGAGCGCACACCTGGGAGAATCTAGTCAGCGCCTGCCGCAGTTGCAATCACCGCAAGGGGGGCAAGAGCGTCGCCGAGTCGAATATGCGCCTCGCCCACGAGCCGCGCGCCCCGCGCACCAATATGTACTACATGGTACATCGCTACCTGCGCGGTGCGCCGAACGCTGAGTGGGAGAAGTTCGTACCCGGCTTCAGCAGGAGTAATGATGCTTGATATAAAACTACTTAGAGACAACCCAGAGCTAGTCCGCGACGCGATGCGCCGCCGCCATCAGGAAGCCCCGATTGACGAAATCCTGGAACTTGATAAGCGGCGGCGCGAACTTCTTACCGACGCTGACCGGTTGCGGGCGGAAGTGAATAGCATATCGAAGCAGGTGGGGCGCACCGCCGATGCCGACGAGCGCGAGAAACTCAAGGAGCAGTCACGCGAGATCGGCGAGCGCCTCAACGCAATTGACCCACTGGTGGCCGAGGTCGAGGCCCGCCAGCGCGACCTGCTGCTGCGCATCCCCAACATCCCCATGCCCGAAGTACCGGATGGCAAGGATAGCGAGGACAACCTGCTGGTGCGCAGTTGGGGCGAACCGCCGCAGTTCGATTTTGAACCACAGGCCCACTGGGACATCGGCCCGCGTCTCGGCATCATGGACTTCGAGCGGGCCGCCAAACTCTCCGGCAGCCGCTTCACCATCCTGCGTGGGATGGGTGCGCAGCTTGAGCTTGCCCTGATCAACTTCATGGTTGATATGCATACCCGCGAACACGGCTACCAACTGGTCTGGCCGCCCTACCTGATCACCGAAGAGGCAATGATCGCTAACGGTCAATTGCCCAAGTTCGAGGATGGACTATACAGCGATAAGCGCGACGGACTGTACCTCATCTCCACTGCCGAGTCGGCGCTCGCCTCGATGTACATGGGCGAGATTATGGACGAGGCGATATTGCCGCTGAAGCTGGTTGCCTACACGCCCTGCTTCCGCCGCGAGTCGGGCAGCAGCGGCCAGGATGTGCGCGGCTACTTGCGCCAGCACCAGTTCAGCAAGGTGGAGCTGTTCGCCTTCACCAAACCAGAGGAGTCGCCACTGCTGCACGAGGCGCTCACCCGTCACGCCGAGCGGGTGTTGCAGGAACTGGGCCTCGCCTATCGGGTGATGCTGCTCTGCACTGGCGACATCACCTTCTCCTCGGCCAAGACCTACGACCTGGAGGTATGGCTGCCCGGCCAGAACACCTACCGCGAGATCAGCTCCTGTTCCAACGTGGAGGACTTCCAGGCCCGCCGCTCCAACACCCGCTACCGTGACGCGAATGGCAGGGTGCGCTTTCCGCATATGCTGAACGGCTCCGGCCTGGCGGTGGGCCGCACCCTGCTCGCCATCCTCGAAAACTACCAGCAAGCCGACGGCACGGTGGTGATACCGGAGA
>QHBQ01000440.1 GCA_003243865.1 Candidatus Chloroheliales bacterium
ACCGCCCAGGCCCAGGGCGAACTGTTGCAGCATGGCGACCTCAACCAGCAGTTCTCCGATCTCGAAACCCAGAACCAGGTGCAGAGCGATCTCGCCGCGCTGAAAGCGCAGATGGGCAAGAGCTAAACAATGAGAAGCCGGAATGCGATTATTTTCGTCCTGTTCATCCTCATCGCGGGCGGGGTGGTCGCCTGGCAGGTGTTTGGCGGTGGCAAGCCTGGTGGGCTGGTCGGCGCGCCCAGCCAGGCCATTACCATCACCATGGCCTACACCAGCGATGAGGAGGACTGGCTGAAGGCGGTTACGCCCGCGTTCAACAACAGCAATCCGAAGCTGCCGTCCGGCAACACGGTCAATATTATCCTGCAGCCCTATGAGGATAACGCCGCGCTGACCGCGATTGCCAGCGGTAGCTACACGCCCACCATCTGGTCGCCCGCCAGCACGCTGTGGATCAACCAGCTAAACAGCAAGTGGCAGGCGCAGGGCAACAATGCCGACCTGATCCTGCGCAGCGGGCAGTACGCCGCCGCACCGCTGGTACTCAGCCCAATCGTGTTCGTGATGTGGCAGGAGCGCGCCGATCCATTCGTCGAGAAGTACGGCAGCGCGGACTGGAACACCGTGCAGCAGGCGGTTACCACCCCGAACGGCTGGGCCGCCATCTGCGGCCAGGTAAAGAAGGCGGCCTGCGACCCCAACTGGGGACCAATCAAGTACGGCCAGACCGACCCGCGCGCCTCCAACTCCGGCCTCGCCGCGCTCACCCTCGCCAGCTATAGCTACTTCAGCAAACCAGGCCAACCCAAGCTATCCGACCTGAGCAGCGACCAATTGAAGGGCGCGGGCTACAACGCCTGGGTGGGCGGGCTGGAGAATGGCGTCTACGACTTCGGCAGCGACAGCAAGCAGCAGATGACCGACATGATTATTCGCGGCCCCGCTCAGTACGATGTGGTTGCCATCTACGAGAGCCTGGCGGCGACCCAGATGAAGAACGCACAGGGGCGCTACGGCAACCTCAAGGTCTTCTATCCTTCAGTCAATATCTACAGCGATCACCCCTACGGCATCCTGCTACAAGGCAGCACCGCCGAACAGAAGGACGCCGCGTTGCTGTTCGAGCAATACTTGCTCAGTGCCGATGTGCAGAAGCAGGCGCTAGCCTTCGGCTTCCGCCCCGCCAACCCCGATGTGGCAGTGGTGAACAACGATGCCAACAATCCCTTCAACAAGTACAAGGATAACGGCCTGCAAGCCCGCATCGCTCGCACTGCAATTGCCACCGTGCCGAACGGCGACATCATCCAGCAATTGTTGACCGTGTTCGGCACCCAGGTGCGACGTTGATTGTAGATTGTAGATTAAGGCGCATACCCCTCCCCCATTGGGGAAGTTGGGAGAGGGTCCACGGACTATCTGCGGGTTGGTAGGGACGGGTTGCACTCGCCCTGCTTGCCAAGTTTTAAGGGGTAAGGCAATGCTAAACGCTGAGGCCGAAGAAGTGCTAGCTGCCTACAACAAAGCGCGAACTGAAACTCCCATGACTCTTGAAGAGTTCAACCGCTGGACAGATGCGCTACTTACCGAGCTTACCACTGAAGAAGAGGTGGAGGATGAGGGTAAGGATGAAGAATAGTCCAATTCTCATCCATGAGGAGGCTAGGTAATGCAGGATCTGGATCAGCAAGCAAAAGCCCGCCGCGACCGCGAGTTTCGCGTTATCCTAACCAGCGCGCTGTTCAGGCCGATGGGCGGCCTGATTATCGCCGTCACCGTGCTGATCGCCGCCTTCGTCAATGTCTGGTTCCTGCCAGTGGGGTTGGCCTTCTACGCCCTGTCCGTATATTTCAGCCTGAAGGATAGCGACTTCAACCGCAAGGTGGTCAACGACGCGCTCTATCCTGAGAAGGAGGTGGACATCGGGCGGCTGCGCGGCAGCTATCGCGCCATCATGCAGCAGGCGCTCGAACAGAAAGCTCGCATCAAGCAGGCGGTGAGCAGCACCGGCAGCGACACCATCCGCGCCAGCCTAACCCAGTCAACCAGCGGGGTAGATGACCTGACCGACATGGTGTACGAAATCGCCTACAAGGCGCAGGCGCTGGAGCAATACCTCAGCGGGGTGAACATCGGCCAGGTGCAGAACGAGGTTTCCACGATGCGGGCGCGAGTGGCGGCCAGCAGCGACGATTACCAGAAGCAGCAATACAACGACGCGCTGAAGTCGAAAGAGGAGCAGCTAACCAACCTGCAGCAAGTCAATGAGGCGCTGCAACGCTGGCAGTCGCAGCTAACCAACGCCCTCAGCGGGTTGGACACCATCTACTCGCAGGTGTTGCGCATCAAGTCTGCCGACGTGATGAATATGACCACTGCAACCGATGAGGTATCGCAGAGCCTGAGCAGCCAGGTGACCCAGTTGCGCAACATCGCCAACGCCTACGATGCGGTGCTTAGTGGGAAGATTTCATAATGGCTACGCAGCAGATAACAACAGACCAAGTGGAATTGGATGAGGACTGGCAGCGCCGGTTGCGCGAGTTTAATGTACAAGAGCGGCGCGTCAGGCTGCTCGGCTTCGCGCTAACGGTGGCGTATAGCTGCCTCTGGCTGTTCAGCGGGCTGGCCGTCTGGCTGCGCGATGCGATGAACAGTCTCACCACCAACGATTGGCTACGGGTGGCTGGCTTCAGCATAGTGTTCTTCGGCTCGTTGTGGCTGCTCAAGCTGCCGCTGAACTACCTGCTCAGCGTCGTGCTGGTGCAGCGTTACCAGATACCGATTAAGCCGCATAACTGGCTGGCCGACCATCTGAAGGTGGGGCTTGCCATCGGCATTATCGGCGGCTTTGCCAACGAGATAATCTACTCTGGCCTGCGCGACTATCCGCACGCTTGGTGGTATCTGGGCGGATATGTTATTGCCGCGACGATTCCGCTACTGTACGCGCAGTTGTTCATTGCCTTCCTGTTCTACGACTTCCAAACGCCGCAAGACGAGCAACTATCCGCGCAACTGGCGCAGTTTAGCAGGCAATCGGGTATAGAAGTGGGAAGCGCTTATCGCCTCAACGTAAGCCATCGCACCGATGCAGCCACCGCAATGACTTCGCATCGCAACGGCAAACGTGCGGTGATGGTTAGCGACACGATGGTGGAGCAGTTTACACCCGACGAGATCGAGACAGTAATGGCCCACGAAATCGGCCATCATATCCATCGTGACGCCCGCAGAGGGACGTTGGTCAGCATCGTAGTCATCATGATCAGAATATATCTGGCCCTGTTTGCACTCGATTGGCTGATGCGAACGCTAGGATTCGGCCAAGCCAGCGATGTGGCTGGTATACCGCTATTTGCCCTGCTGCTAATGATGTTTAGCATGCTACTGCTGCCT
This sequence comes from Candidatus Chloroheliales bacterium, assembly GCA_003243865.1. The sequence goes on from QHBQ01000440.1 coordinate 3,400, forward strand.
ATGCGCAACGGTCTCTNCCGCTGGCAGGAGCGGCGTGCCGACNAATACGCACTGAAGGTCACAGGTAAGCCGCAGGCTTTCGCCAGCGCGNTGACCAAATCTGCCAACCAGAGCTTCTACGAGGCAAATCCTGACTGGCTGACCAGGTTGACGCTTACGCACCCGCCATACAACGAACGAATCACAATGGCCGAGCGGTTCGCTGAGGGGCGAGGAACACAGGACAGACGATGGCAGTTGAACTAGCAAATAGAGCTGAGGTTGCACTCGATCCGGCGCGGCAGCAAAGCGCCTGCGAATACGCCCGCATCAGGCGACGATTGCTGCTAGTAGATATTGCGGTCAGTGTGGCCTATATGCTGCTCTGGCTGCTTACCGGACTATCGGTCGGGCTGCGCCAGGCGGTGAGCAATGTTACGGGCAATGAGTGGCTGATGGTGGCGGGCTACGGCATCGTCTTCGGTGGGATTTACGGACTGGTCAACCTGCCGCTGGCCTACTATAGCGGTTTCGTGCTGCCGCACCGCTACGGGCTGGGTACGCAGACGCTCGGTAGCTGGCTGACCGACCAGGTGAAGGGCGCGGCGCTGGCGGCGGTGATTGGCGGGCTGGCGGTCGAGCTGGTCTACTTCGGACTGCGGGCGGTGCCGACAAATTGGTGGCTGTGGGCGACGGCAGGCTACCTGATATTCACTGTGGTGCTGGCGAACCTCGCGCCCACCTTGCTGCTGCCGCTCTTCTTCAAGCTGACCCCGCTCGATAATCCCGACCTCGCCGCGCGGCTGGAGCGGCTGGCGGCGCAGGCGGGGGCAAAGGTGCGCGGTGTCTATCGCATGGACCTGAGCCGCCGCACCCGCGCCGCGAATGCGATGGTCACTGGCCTGGGCAACACTCACCGAATCGTGTTGGGCGATACCCTGCTCAACGAGTTTACCCCCGACGAGATCGAGACGGTGATGGCCCACGAACTGGGCCACTACGTCTACCGCGATATGTGGAGCGGAGTGCTGGTCAGTACGGTGGTGGCGCTGGTGGGGTTCTACCTTGCCAGCCTGGCGCTGGCGATGGGAGCAAGCGCGTTCGGCCTCTATGGGGTGAGTGATGTGGCGGGGTTGCCGCTGCTGGGGCTGATCGCGATTGGCTTCGGGTTGTTGACCATGCCGCTGCTAAACGGTTTTTCGCGCTGGGTCGAA
>QHBQ01000228.1 GCA_003243865.1 Candidatus Chloroheliales bacterium
CCGTTGGCAGCGCGCATCTCACCCGACTCGATGTACTTCTTGGCGTTGTCCCACGCGCCGCCGCCGTTGTTCAGCACGGTGGCAAGCAGAACGCCCGTGATGGTGCCGACCATCAGGAAGGCAGCAGCAGCCTCCCAGCGCAGGAAGTAGCCAACCAGGATGGGGGTGCCGATAGCCAGCAGGCCAGGGGCAATCATCTCGCGCAGGGCGGCGCGGGTGCTTATCTCCACGCACTTGCCGTAGTCGGGGTCGGAGGTGCCAGCCATAATGCCGGGATCGGCCTTGAACTGGCGGCGGACTTCCTCAATCATGCCGGTGGCAGCGCGGCCCACCGCCTTGATTGCCATCGAACTGAACAGGAAGACCAGCATTGCGCCGAGGAATGCGCCGATAAAGACCTTGACATCGGCCATATTCACGGCGAGTAGGTGACCATGCACGTTCGGATCAGTCGAGCTATTCGAAACCTTCTCCAGATAGGCGGAGAAGAGCAGGAAGGCAGCCAGGCTGGCGGAGCCGACCGCATAGCCCTTGGTCAACGCCTTGGTGGTGTTGCCCACTGCGTCGAGGCCGTCGGTGATCTTGCGTACGTGTTCGGGGGCGTGGCTCATCTCGGTGATGCCACCNGCGTTGTCGGTAATCGGGCCGAAGGTATCCATCGCCAGGATGTAGGCGCAGGACATCAGCATCCCCATCGTTGCGGCGGCAGTGCCGAAGATGCCTGAGAAGGAGCTGTTCTGCGGGTTGATCGCCAGGCCCAGGTCGCCGAGCGCCTGGGTACCCATCCAGTAAGCCGCGCCGAGCGCGATGCAGATGGCGATCGCCGACAGCGCAGTGGTCTCGAAGCCGACTGCGACACCGGCGATGATGTTAGTAGCCGGGCCGGTACGGCTGGCCTCAGCGATGTCGCGCACGGGGCGCCATGAGCCAGCGGTGTAATACTGGGTGATGAACACGAAGGCGATGCTGGTGACGATGCCGACGATACCGGCGAGGCCGAACCAAATGGTGTGCAACATTCCCAGGCTGGTGAGGACGACGGCGACGGCGGAGATGATGGACATGATGTAGTAACCGTTGTTCAGCGAGTTCATCGGGTCCTTCGCCACGGGCAGGATGCGCACCGCCATCAGGCCCACAATCGAGGCAAGGATGCCGAAGGCACGCACCACTAGCGGGAAGAGCAGCCAGCCGATGCCAATCTGGGCCACCACGCTATTCGAGGGGATGGTGCCAGCGGCAATCGCGGCGTTGATAATGGTGTACATTGAAACGCCGAGGATCATCGCGCCGATGTTCTCCGCAGCGGTGGACTCGAACAGGTCGGCGCCACGACCGGCGCAGTCGCCCACGTTGTCGCCCACTAGGTCGGCGATGACCGCCGGGTTACGGGGGTCGTCTTCAGGGATGCCCGCCTCGACCTTGCCCACCAAGTCAGCGCCGACATCGGCGGCCTTGGTATAGATACCGCCACCAAGCTGGGCGAAGAGGGCGACGAAGCTAGCGCCGAAGCCAAAGCCCACGATGAGGAATGGGGCGTTGATATTATCTGCCGGGCTGGCCGAAGCGCCACCGTACAGGCTGTAGATGATGTATACACCTAGCAGGCTGAGGGCGACTACCAGGAAGCCGGAGACCGCACCGCCACTGAGCGACATCCGCAGCGCGTCCTTCAGGCTGCGCTGGGCAGCAGCGGCGGTGCGCAGGTTGGAGCGCACCGCGATTGCCATGCCGATGAAGCCGGACAGGCCGGAGCAGGCCGCGCCGAGCAGGAAGGCGAGGGCAGTTTTCCAGCCAAGGTCGAAGGTGCTACCGCCGCGCAAATCCTGAGTAGTAGCAACCGCCGACACGACTACGGCGATGATTACCGACGCAACCAGGGCCAGGATGGCGATAGTGGTGTACTGAGTGCGCAGGAAGGCGTTCGCGCCCGCCAGAATCTTGCTGGCAACGTTCTGCATCTCTGGCGTACCGCGATCGCTGCCCAGCACATCGTAGGCAAGGTAGGCGGCGAACAGGATCGCCGCCACACCAGCGATTGGGATGATGATACTTATATCCATATACTTCTTCTTTCCCCCCCTCTTATTTTGACGCGGTATTTTTGTACAACAATAGGGCGCACGCCGGTGTGCGCCCTGGCGAGTAGAAGGTGCCGCGCACGGCTAGGCAGTGCGCGCCTTGCCAGTGGTGACCGGGGGCGGGCTTGGCCGCGTCCGCCAGCCACTCTCCCAAACCACCAGCAGCAGGCTGGCGTTGAAGATTGAGGAATAGGTGCCACTGATGATGCCGATGAGCAGCGCCAGCACGAAGTTGCGGATGCTGCCTCCGCCAAAGAGCAGCAGCGCAGTCAGGGTGAAGATAACCGTCAGCGAGGTGTTGATCGAACGGGCCAGGGTTTGCAAGAGGCTGTGGTTGACCACCTGCGCATAGCTGGGGAAGATGCGGCGGGCGAGGTTCTCGCGCACACGGTCGAACACCACGATGGTATCATGCACCGAGAAGCCGACCACCGTGAGCATCGCGGTGATGAACAGCGCGTCAATCTCGATGCCGAACAGGTGGCCGAGGATGGCGAACACGCCAAGTACCACCAGCACATCGTGCAGCATGGCGATGACGGCGCAGAGGCCGAAGCGCAGCGCCTGCGGGATGCCGCCTTGCCCATAGTTGGGTACCTTGCGGAAAGCATACCAGAGGTAGGCCAGGATGGCGAGGCTGGCCGCCGCCACCGCGAGGATGGCGTTGCCGGTGATCTCGCTGCCGATCGCCGGGCCGACCGTCTGAAGGCTTACCTGAGCGTCGTTAGTGGTCGTGCCAGTGGTGGTCCCCGTCGCGCTGATTGCGCCGGTGCCGCTTATCGCGCCAGTACCAGTGGTAGCGCCAGTGGAGGTGACTGTCTTGCCAGCAGTCAGCGCAGCGGTCGGCGTCACCGTCTTGCTAGCGGTCAGTGTAGCAGTCGGCGTCACTGTCTTGCTGGTGGTCAGCGTAGCGGTCGTAGTGATGCTGGCGGTGCTAGTTGGCGTGCCGCTTGCCCCGATGCTGGTGCCGCCTGGCGTGGTGGGGTTAGTCACACTGGTGGTCAGGTTTCCGTTGGGAATGCCAGCGGCAGTTAGCTTCTGCGCCAGGGTGAGCTTCTCGGTTTGGTCAATAGCCTTGAGGCGCATGATTATACCAGAGGATTTGTCAGGCTCGATCGCGTTCTGCACTACTGCCTCAGGATGACCGTTTTCACTTAGCACCTGGTACACTTGGGTGGTAGTAACATTTGGTTTGACCCTAATCTCCCATAGGGTGCCGCCAGTAAAATCAATGCCAGGCCTGATGCCACCGGTGAGGATGGCAATCAGGCCAGGGATGATGAGGGCGAGCGAGGCAAGGAAGAACCAGTTCCTCTTACCCACAATATCAAACATCGTTGTCGTGTTCTCCTTCTAAAGGGTTCTGGTTACGCCGTCGCGTCGGCCTTGCGGTTGTGGGGGCTGACATCGCCACCGTACATATTCTTGTTCTGGGCGAAGGGCAGGTTCAGGATAAGGTTGAGGAAGACGCGAGTGACGAACACCGCGCTGAACATACTGATAATCACACCGAGGCCCAGGGTGAGGGCGAAGCCGCGCAGGGTGCTGGCGCCGAAGGTGCTGCCGAACCAGTAGAGGATGGCGCAGGTGATCATGGTCGAGATGTTGCTGTCGCGGATGCTGGGCCAGGCGTTGCGGAAGCCATCGGTAACCGCCGCGCCGATCGTCTTGCCCTTGCGCAATTCATCCTTGAGCCGGGCGAAGATCAGCACATTGGCATCCACTGCCATACCGATTGACAGGATGAAGCCTGCGAGACCGGCCAGGGTTAGAGTGACCGGCACTAGCTTGAACACGGCGAAGGTTAGCGCGGTGTAGATAAGCAGGGCGAGCACGGCAATGACTCCAGGGAGGCGATAGTAGAAAATCATGAAGAAGGCGACCAGCACCAAACCGATAACACCTGCAAGGAGGCTCTTGTTCACCGAGTCCTGGCCCAGGGTGGCGCCAACCACGTTCTGCTGCACCACTGTGACCTGCACCGGCAGAGAGCCATACTTCAGGATAACGGTCAGGTTCTGAGCATCAGCAAGAGTACCCAGGTGGCTAATCACCCCGTTGCCGTCTGGAATGGCGCTCTGGATCACCGGGCTGGCAATAACCTTCTTATCCAGCACGATGGGCATATACTTGCCGATGTGCGAGGCGGTGAAATTGGCCATCACCTTGGCGGCATCGCCCTTCAGCTTCCAGCCCACCTGCGCGGCACCGGCCTGGTCGAACTGTAGGCTGACACCGCTGGGGTCGAGGTCCTTGCCAGTAATGATCGTGGTATATACAGTGGTGGCCGTCGGCGCAGGGGTGGCGGTGGTGCTAACCGCACTTGTGCCAGTCAGTGTGGCGGTGGCGCTAACTGCAGTGGTACCTGTTAGCGTGGCAGTGCTGGTCGGTGTGGTACTTGCGGCGGGGCCGCCAGCAGTGGTTCGCACAATCGTATCGGGGGCAAGCTGGGTGCTTCCCGAGTCGATCCACTCCAGAAAGCCGGTTTGCTGCAAGGTGCTAATCACCTGGTCAGCATTTTGAACCTGGGGCAGTTCGACGAGGATGCGGTCGCTGCCCTGGGTCTGCACCAACGGCTCGGAGACACCAGAGCCATTGACGCGGTTCTCGATAATCGAACGAACCTGGTTAAGCTGATCAGAAGTGATTGGCTGACCAGCGACCGGCTGGGTTTGCAGCACCACCTGGGCGCCGCCCACCAGGTCTAGGCCCAGGCGGGTGCTAACGTTGCGTTGCAGGCCGCCAAAGCCAACCGAGCTGCTGAAGTCAACCCACAACGCTAGCAGGGTCAGCAGGATGATACCGACGAACAGGCTCGCAGTAGTATTTGAGCGCAAGTTTACTACTCTCCTTCCAGAACAAACAGTGCATAAGCGAATCTCCCCTAATGAGGGGGCTGCCAGATTATATCGTACATTAATGGCTTCTGTCAACCAAAATGTTGCGAATTTCACAAACTTGCTCATCGTAACCAGCAAAGGTGAAGAGTTCCGGGGGTTGGGGGGCGCAGCCCCGTTGCCGAGGTGCTTCAATGCCGTGCGTAAGCCTCAGATGCACCCGATACCGAGGTGTGCCGCGCCCGCTTACGATAAACATTAAAGTAGGCCAGCACGGGGCTGCGCCCCAACCCCCAGAAGCTCCAGCAGAGGGTGATCGCTGTTCAAGATGCAAAGACATGGGTAAGCGGCACGATCACCGGCGCAGCCTGCGTAGGATGAGGAAGGCGATGAGGGCAAGGAGGATGACCACGACAGCGATGATGCGAATAATGACACCTGGGGCAAGTCCGCCCTGCTGCGATGAGGAGGCTGGCGCTGTAGGCGTGGTCGGGCTGAGGCTGGTGGCAACTAGCGGGGTTGGCGTCGGCAGACCAAGGTCGGCAACCGCCCTACTCTCCACCAGCGTCAGGCGCACGGGCAGTGAGCCGTATTTCAGAATGGCGGCCAGCTTCTTCGCCTCATCAACCCCGCTCAGATTGCTGATAACCCCCTCTCCGTTGGGGATTGTTGCCTGAATCACAGGGCTGGAGATCACCTTCTTGTCGAGGACAATCGGCATATACTTGCCGATGTGCGAGGCGGTGAAATCAGCCAGCTTCTTTGCTCCATTGCCCCTCAGACTGAAGGCCACCTCTGCCGCTCCCACCTGATCGAATTCGACCATAACTCCGGTGGGGTCAATGTCCGCGCCGGTGATAATCACAGGGTATACCTTGCTGCCGGGGGTAGCGGTGGGCGCAGAGCTAGGAGCAGCGCCAGGCACAACCGCAGGGGCAACGGCGCTGCTGGTCTGCACCATAGTGCCAGGGTTGAGCGCATCGTTGCCTGCATCAATCAATTCGAGAAGGCCGACTGCACCCAGCGTGGCAGTAATGGGGTCAGCGTTAACCGCCCCCGCCATTTGCACCACGATGCGGTCGTTGCCCTGAGTACGAACCAGATGCTGCGATAGTCCCAGATCGTTGATGCGGTTCTCGACAACGGCCTGAGTCTGGTCAAGTTGGTCAGGATTGACCTTGTCATTGCCACTGAGCGGCTGGGCCTGGAACACGATTTCAATGCCAGCCTGCTGCAGCGGGCGGGCGGCAACGATGCTGAAGTTAGC
>QHBQ01000182.1 GCA_003243865.1 Candidatus Chloroheliales bacterium
ACCAGCTTGACGCGGTAGGGCAGGTCCGCCAAGTCGAACTCCTTGACCAGATAATCGTCTGCGCCAGCACGGAAGCCCGCCAGCTTCTCCTTGATGTTGCCGCGTGAACTGAGCATTACCACCGGCAGGCTATGGGTGTCGGGATTGTCGCGCAAGCGGCGGCAGACCTCGAAGCCGTCAATCCCAGGCATATACACATCCAGGATCATCAGGTCAGGGGGGGACTCTTTGATCTTGTCGAGCGCCTCTTCGCCGCTGTAGGCCACGTTGACTTCGTAGCTGCTGGCCTCCAACTTGGCTTTGATCGACTCGGCTACCAACGGGCTGTCATCAACTACCAATATCCTGCGCTTGTCCATTGTCTCTCCCCCTATATCATAGTAGCTAGGGTGGGTGTAGCGAACGACACCCCGTCCCTGGCAGTCAGCAAGAGGCGAACGGCCGCGCCTGCCCCCATGATAATCCCTGGTTGATTGTTTGTCAACCCTCTGTCAACTAGTACCTTCAGGCTATTTGCCGGTGATGACGCTTAAGGTTGGGCTACCTGCTAACCAGTATCCCAATGGTAGTGAGCAGGTTATTCTGATCGAACTGGCCTTTGGTGATGTAAGCCTGCACCCCCACTTCAATGCCCCGCTGCTTATATGTCTCGTTTGCCAGTGAACTGACGATGATGATCGGCATCGCGCTCAGTTCAGGGTTGGCCTTCACCCGCGCAGCAAGGGTGAAGCCATCCATACGCGGCATCTCCACATCAACGACCGCCAGCGCGTACTTGTGCTTCGATAGCATCTCTAGCGCCGCGACGCCATCAACGGCAAGGTCAACCTTGTAGCCAGCCGCCTCAAGGATGCTACGTTCCAGTTCGCGGGTTGTCACTGAGTCGTCAACCACCAGCAGCGTCTTGCGAGGACGCGCCATCTCCTGCCGCCAACTGGCGACCACCCCGCTACCCTGCCCATCCGCCTGCAGCCCACTGATGCGGGTTCGGATGCGGTCGAGCAACGCCGGCCCATCGAGGATGACTACCACACTGCCATCGCCCAGCACCGTTGTGCCAGCCACCGCGTCAATTAGGCTCAACATAGGATTAAGCGGCTTGACCACGATTTCGCGCTCGTCTACCAGTTCGTCAACCAGGAAGGCGATGTACTTCTCACCACTCTTCATTATCACTACCGGCAGCTTGCCTTCGAGTTGGATGCTAAAGCCCTGATTGTACAAGCCGCCGCGGATGCTTGTAATCGAGGTGCGGCTATATCTGCTCAAACTCAACCTGGGCTTCGCCCGGCGATCAAGCCGCTGCATTCGTGCCTTGAACACGGCTGTGGCGCTATCCGACGCACTATTGAGCAGGTCGCCAAAGTCGAACTCAATAGCCTCATCGCTGTTCACCTCTACCCAGCGCCGGTTGATCTGCGCAGTGCGCGACCGGCTCAGTTCAAGCACTTCGGCCAGGCGGAACAGCAGCACGGTGCGGTCGCGCACCCGAATCGACTCTCGCCCTCCCAGCATAATTATATCATCCAGCCCTATGTAGGCGAGATCTTCTATTGAGGTTGTCGCCAGGGCGAATAGCTGTTTATGCGCCCGAATCAGCAGCGCGCGGATCGCCGATAGGGTGATCGGCAGTCGCATCGTCACGGTGGTACCACTGCCCAACTCCGACTGCAATTCGACGCTGCCGCCCAGCTTGCTGATAACCCGCCGCACGATTTCCATGCCGATGCCGCGCCCACTGGTGTCGGTAATCAGCGGCGCGGTGCTGAACCCGGAGTAGAAGACCAGTTGGCGGACATCATCAGCGCTCATCCGCTCCGCTTCCTCCGCGCTGATGATGCCGCGCTGCTTCGCCAACTTCTCCAGTTGCTTAATGTCAATGCCCGCGCCATCATCACTGACCTCGATTACCGCCTGCCCACTCTGGTAGGATGCGCGAATGGCGATCTGCCCGATAGGAATCTTGCCGCTTTTAGTGCGCTGTTCGGCGGTCTCAATGCCGTGGTCGAGCGCATTGCGCATCAAGTGGATGAGCGCCTCGTTCAGCGCATCCAGCACCTTCTTGTCCACCTCGATTTCCCCACCGGCGGTAAAGAGGGTAACCTGCTTGCCGCGCTCCTTTGCCAGATCACGCACCGTGCGGCTGAACTGGCCCAAAACCGTCTCCACTGGGGTCATCCGCAGTTCCAGCACGGCCTCCTGCAACTCCTCAGTGATGTTCCCCAGGTTGGCGTGGAACTGCTCCAGGTTTTGCAAGGATGCCTTGTTGATCTCCTCAAGCGCCTCGTCCAGTTCGCCCATTTGGTCGAGTTCGGCTTCAAGCTCACTCTGGTCGAGATCGCCCCACTCGCGGCTGACCCGCTCACGCAGGATGGCGGATTGGCGGTGGCGATGGCGCAAAACGTTGCGGATGGTTTGCGCTTCCTCAATTGCACGCTCACTCTGCATCTGACTGATGACCATCTCGCCCGCCAGTTGCATCAGTGAGTCGAGCCGTTCGATGCTTACCCGCACCCACTCGGCGGGCGCATTGGCCGCCGCTCCACCCATTGTAGCAGGCGGAGCGGCGGGNNGCACCGCCACTAGCCGACGAGGCGGTTCCCACTTCCAGTTCCCGCTGCAAGCTCTGCTCCAAATGGCGGATCAGGTTCTCGGTGTCGAGTGGCAACTGCTGGCGATTTACCTCGGCCTTGGTTAGGGTGTCAACCGTGTCGAGTGCCTCGAACAGCAGATCGTTGCGCTGCTGGCTGACTTCCAATTCGCCATCGCGCATCGCCACTACCACGTTCTCTACCTTGTGCATCACGCGCGCGATTTGGCGGAAGCCCATCACCTGGGCCGCGCCCTTGACCGTGTGTGCTGCGCGCATGATCTCGCGCAGCAACTCAGCGTTATGCGGATCTTGCTCCAGGGTGACTAGATCCTGCTGAATAGTCAGCAGGTAGGTATCCACTTCCTCGCGGAAGCGGAGCAGCAGGCCGGGGTCGGTGTTTCCATCGCTTGGCATCTTAACTCCACCTAGAAATTGCCGACTGCAGGTAGCTTTGCTGGTCGGACCTCGCCACCAGCTGAACCCTATCTACCTGCCATCCGCTCGTTTATCCGCTGGAGCAACTGCTCCGGCTCGATCAGTAGCACGACCTGATCGTTAGCCAAACTAGTTTGACCCCGCAGCAAGGCACCCTGCGCCAGCGTAGCCATCGCTGGCGCGATGCTCTCGCTGCCGATGTTGACCACATCGAGCAGGCGATCGGCGAGCAGGCCGATCAGCCCGCTCGCCTCGTGATCCTGGATCAGCACCAGGCGTGAGCTACGGATAATCTTGGTCGCTGCTCCGTCCAGCAACTCGCTGAGGCTGATGCAGGGCAGCACCATCCCGCGCCGGTTGCACACTCCCAGCACGAAGTCGGGCGCACCCGGCACATAGGCTAGCGGGTACAGGCGGTCAACCCCGCGCACCTCGGTCACGGGTAGGGCATAGTGAACCTCGCCCACCTGAAAGCGGAGGTACTGGTCAGTCGGCACGAGGGTCTTATCGCCCGCCTCCTGTCGCACCTGCTCAAGTCGTGCCAGCAGGCTGCCAATACGGTCGCCGCCGATACTGTCGCTCATACCTACCCCTTTCGGGAAGTTATAATAGGAGTTACGCAGTTCAGCAGGGTGAGCAGCAGTTCGCGCCTACAGAAATGTGCCTGGGGCGGAGGCAACAGTGTAACTCCTATTATGAGTTACGCTGCACCATGCGCTTCTTAATTATATGCTATTGTCACGCCAGCTAAGCGCGCTGTCTACGGCAGTGGAACAAAACTGCACCATGCGCTTCTTAATTATATGCTATTGTCACTGCTTGTCAATAGCGGAGCGGCAGCGCAAACAAAAAAGTACCTGTGATGCAACAATCACAGGTACAGGTGGTTACGATAGATGCAAAGCCAGGGTGAACAAGGTTTCGCCCCTGCCGATGTTGAGCTACGATTGCATATACTCGTTGGGCTGGGAGATCTCGGTGAGCGTCTCGCCCACCGCCTTGTCCTTCTTGCCCTCGACCGCGACATCGCCGATGCTAACCACGCCAACGATCTGCTTGCCCTCGGTGACGAGCAGGCGGCGGATCTGATGTTCACCCATCAGTTTCGCCGCTTCGTCCACGCTGGCGTCGGGGCCAATTGTCACCACGTTCGGGCTGTAGTAGGCATCAACCGTCGCTTGCATCGGGTTAAGCCCCTCGGCGGTGACGCGGATGGTGATGTCGCGGTCGGTGATCACCCCCAAAAGCTCACCGTTCTGCACCACCGGCATGAAGCCAACATCGAGGTCGCGCATATCGCGGGCGACATCGGCGATCGTAGTGGTCGGGCTGATCGTATCCACATCCTTAGTCATAATCTCTTTAACCTTCATAACTGACCTCCTTATGGTTTTTGGTGTTCATGCTATTTCCTCCTCTTTGAGTGACTGGCTTGAGAGGATGAAAAGCACAGTTTATGCCATGAGCAAGGGTTCGGAGTTGGCGGCCAACTGCTCCTTAATCGTGCGCATGATCTCGCCAGCCACCTCGTAGCGGCCAAACGAGGGCATCAGGTAGATACCCTGGCCCCAGCCCCAACTGGCGCGCACGAACTCCTGGGCCATGGCAATGCCTTCCGCCATACCCTTCTCGCCCGCCGCCCTCATTCGTTCGCGCACCTGCTCCGGCACGACCACGCCGGGCAGTTCGTTGTGGACGAACTCGGCCTGACGGTAGCTCTGCAACGGCATCACCCCCAACAGAATGGGGATCTTGAGCGGCCCGACCGTATCGAGGAAGTTGCGTAGCACCGTCGGGTCATACACCGGCTGGGTCATGATGAACTGCGCGCCCGCCTCCAGCTTCTGATGCAGCCGCTCGATCTCGCGGGGCAGGTCCTCGGCGGTGGGGTTCGCGCCCACGCCGATGAAGAAGCGGGCCGCTTCGCCGATCGAGTTGCCTGCCCAGTCCAATCCCTCGTTCATCTTCTTGAGGATGGCAACCACGCCGATGCTGTCCACCTCCCAGATACCCGCCGCGCCTGCGTAGCTGCCATTGTGCAGTGGGTCGCCGGTGATCGCCAGGATGTTGCGGATGCCGTGCGCGTGCGCACCGAGCAGGTCGGATTGTAGGGCCAGCAGGTTGCGGTCGCGCGGGGTGAAGTGAATGATAACTTCGAGGCCGACCCGCTGCTGGATGAGCAGCGCGGCGGAGATGCAGTTCATCCGCATCCGCGCGGCGGCGTTGTCGGGCATATTCAGCACATCGGCACCCTCCGCGCAAAGCATCTCCGCACCTTGTAGCATCTTAGCCGGGTTGAGGCCGCGCGGCGGGGTCATCTCCACGCTGACTACGAACTGGCCCGCCGCCAGCTTGGCGGCCAGACCAGTCGGCGGCTGATCAGGGGCAAGCTGCTGCTCTGGCGCGGGGCTGTCGAGGATGAGAATGGGAGTGGTGGTAGGGCGAACTGGCGCTTCCTCCACCGTTGGCAGCGCCGCGCGCATCGCGCTGATGTGCGCCGGGGTGGTGCCGCAGCAGCCACCCAGCAGGGTCACGCCTGCATTGATAAACGCAGGGGTCATGTGGGCGAAGTATTCGGGGGTGGCGATGTAGAAGGTGCGCCCATCGTAGTGAGTGGGCATCCCCGCATTGGGCATCGCCGCCAGCAGCCCGCCGTCGCTGCGGTGCATCTCGGCGATCACGTTCAGCACGCCCTGCGGCCCGACACTGCAATTCGCGCCCACTACATCGGCGCCGACATCGCGCAACGCCTGGGCAACCGGCGCGGGCGCATGGCCATCCACGGTCAGACCATCCTCGCCGAAGGTCATCATCGCCACCACCGGCAGGTCGCAGGCGGCGCGGGCAGCTTGCACCGCCGCGCGGGCGAAGGCCAAATCAGTCATGGTTTCAATCAGGATCAGGTCAACCCCACCCTCCAGCAGCGCATCAATTTGCTCACGGAAGGCGTAGCTCACGTTGGTCAGCTTGAGCTTGCCGATGGGGGCAAGCTGCTGGCCGAGCGGCCCAACCGAGCCTGCGACGAACACCGGCTTGCCCGACACCTCGCGGGCCTCGCGGGCAATCGAGGCGGCGCGACGATTGAAGCGGCGCACCTCGCCCTCCAGCCCGTGCTGCGCCAGGCGGTAGCGGTTGCCGCCAAAGGTATTGGTTTCGATTAGCTCTGCGCCCGCCGCGATGTAGGTGCGGTGAATCTCCTGCACCAGATCGGGCTGGCTGACGTTCAGTTCCTCAAAGCAGTGCTCATAGGATACCCCTCTGGCGTAGAGCGTTGTTCCCATCGCGCCGTCGGCCAACAACGGGCCACGCGCGAGGCGCTGCAAGAAAGTATTGATCATATATACCGTTCCCTAAAGAAGTTTCCCACCCGCAGCAGCAATTCGCAGGGCAGCGCAAAGCAGAGGGCGGCTAAGTATCATGAGTTTACCACTGCGGGGTAAGGATGTCAAGGATAGCAAGAAGTTCAATCGTTCAGCCATCCCCCCTCTGGGGGAGAGAAGGCTGGGCCAGCAACTCAGCGATCAACGCTCTCGCCAGCCACTGCTCGTACTCCGCAGGCGACCAGCCTCGATCTACAACCAATACCCGGTACATCTCCGAAGAGCCGAGTGCCCAGAACATATCGGTAGCATGCGCGATTGTGACATCATTCCTGAGCGCGCCTTTCCCGGCCAGTGATTCGGCTACCTGGCGGGCATCCTGCAAGCGGGACTCGCCCAGTCGGCGGGGTAGCGCCGCGATTTCCGGGGCGGCAGTCGCCGCCCCGCGCACAATCTCGGCGATGTCCACCGTCCGCTCGTGGATCTGGCGACTGATGGCCGCGTAGCGGCGGAGCTGCTGAAGCGGGTCCGGCTCGGCGAGCATCTCCTGCCACCAGTCCCGCGCTGCCAGTTCTGCAGGGTCATCATCACCTCGGACAGTTATCTTGATTAGCGAGTCCAGGAGTGCTAGCTTCGTGCCGAATTGCGCGGTAACGGTTGCAGTCGAAACCCCTGCCTCTGCGGCAATGGCGGGCAGAGTGGTTGCGGCATACCCGTGCAGCGCGAATAGGCGCTGGGCGGCCTCCATAACCTGTCGTCGAGTGGCCTCAGCCTGGGCCTGGCGGCGGGGGGAGTGATAGCGGCGTTTGAGGTTTGGATTAGTCATTTATTTTCGCTAGGCTTGACATATATTCAATACTAGTGTATAATACCAAATACAACGCAGTAATGCAAGGAGGATTACCAGTATGGACAGTCAGATAGGGAGAGCAGGGACATCATCCCGTGCGGTCGCGTGCATCCAGCGCCTCCGCGACGCGATCAACCATCATGATCTTGAGGCGATGACCAACTGCTTTGACCCCGATTATCAGAGTACCTTCCCGGCTCATCCGGAGCGGGCTTTTCACGGCCACGAGCAGATGCGCAAGAATTGGTCGCAAATCTTCGCCGCCGTACCCGACATCCAGGCCAGCCTGCTATCCTGTACCGCGGATGGGGAGGTGGTGTGGTCCGAGTGGGATTGGGAAGGGACGCGGGCGGATGGCGCGCCCTTCATGATGCGCGGTGTGACCATCCAGGGAGTGCCGGAGGACCGCATCGTGTGGACACGACTCTACATGGAACCGGTCCAGGAGGGCGGTCCAGGCATAGAAGTGGCGATGCGACCAGGTGTCGAAGCGCCGTGAGCCAGCCCGTGACTGAGCAGCGCCACGATATGAAGAGAGGAGTTCTACCATGATTTTGATTGCTGGGGGTAGTGGCCGCCTGGGGTCGCAAATCGTGCGCCTACTGACGGGGCGGGGGTTGCCAGTGCGGATCCTGGCACGTGACGTAGGGCGTGCTGGACATCTGCAAGGGCCGCTGGTGGAAATCGTATCCGGCGACGTGCGCGACATAGAGGCGATCAGGCGGGCGATGACCGGGGTGGATACGGTCATCTCAGCCGTGCATGGGTTTGTAGGGACAGGAGATGACAGCCCTCGTACGGTGGACGGGGAAGGCAATAGCAACCTGATTCGCGCCGCGCAAGCGGAAGGTGTCGCGCACTTCATCCTGATGTCAATCCTGGGCGCTGCGCCCGACCATCCGACCGAACTCTTCCGCATGAAGTACCAGGCCGAACAGCAGTTGCGGGCCAGCGGCCTGGCTTGGACAATTATCCGACCCAGCGCGTACATGGAAACCTGGGCCGATCTGATCGGGCAGCCGCTGGTCAAAACCGGCAAGACCCAGATTTTTGGCCGGGGTGATAACCCGATCAACTTCGTTTCAGTCTACGATGTGGCCCGCTACGTCGAACTCGCCGTCGTGGACCCCGCCATGAGAGGTGTGCTAGTCGAGGTGGGCGGACCAGAGAACCTGAACATGCGGCAGGTGGTGCAGAAGTTCGAGATGGTCCTCGGAAAAGCTGGCACAATCAGCGCGATACCCCGACCGATGATGCGGCTAATGGCGGTGCTGATGCGGCCAGTGAATCCGCGGCTAGCCCGCCAGATCCAGATAGCAATCGTTATGGACACTGCGGACATGGCGTTCGACCCTACCAGCACGCAACGCACTTACCCGGCGATTGCTCTCACCAGCTGGTCCGACGTGATCCAGCGCGACTATCTCAACGTGACACTCAGCGCTGCGCTGAAGTGAGACATAGAGGATCTACTCGGTTCTGTGTCGTCTCACACCATCATACTCTAACCGCTAGAACAAGACTACTGGAGGTGCCTGTGATGCCTGCCTACCTGATTACGAACGTCCGGTTCATGAACCCGGAGAAGGCCCAAGAATATGGTCGCCAAGTGGCCATGACTATCGAGAAGTACGGAGGGCGCTATCTCGCCCGTGGGGGGTCGGTCGAAGCGGCCGAAGGGGACTGGCAGCTCCACTATATGGTCATCGTCGAGTTCCCTTCGCTGGAGCAGGCCAAACGCTGGTACGACTCGGACGAATATCGTCCGCTCAAGTCGCTGCGGCACGAGAATGCGGACTCGCAGATTGTCTTCGTGGAGGGCCTTCCGCCCAGCTAGCCCGCTGATGAACCGCGCCTCCCTGCCAGCAGTAGAGGACATCGCATCGCCGTGTCAACTACTAAGCGGCGCATAAGGATCTAATAATTGGCCCGGCTGGGCTATGCTTGCCGACTATTAGACCTTTTGGGCAGGTCAGTTGATACCCTCATGCTTGCGCCGCGCCCGGCCCTGGGCGACGCCGACTGCGGTACTCATCGTTGCTGGTACGATGTAGTATGCAGCAACGCCCAACTCGGGGCCAATAATCAGGGTAGCGATAATTGACAGAGCAGCAGTGGTGGGCATCACTGCTATCTGCCAGGTGGTTAGCGGTATCTCATACGGCTTTACCTCTTTGGTGATTAGCCGATAACCGCGACTGGCATATAGCCACACCACAATAAGCAGCGTGCCGTTGATTACGTTGTTGCCGCTGTAGATAAGAATGGTGTTGAAGCCAGGGTCTTCGACCGTGTTGTACAGGCTGGCGGTGAAAGGCAGGGTAGTGATAAAGAGGAAGAAAACAAGGTTCAGCCAGAAGAAACCTTGGTCTATAAACTTGATACGGCGCATGATCTGGACGTGATTATACCAGTAGATACCAGCGGTGAGAAAGGTGATCGCGTAGAAAAAGAATTTGCTTAGGAAGTCACCAAGTATCGCAGCCATAAG
>QHBQ01000155.1 GCA_003243865.1 Candidatus Chloroheliales bacterium
TTGGCGGGGAAGGGGCGGCTGCCCCCGAATGGCGCAGGGCGGCTGCTACGTGGCGGGCGTTCAGACTGATAGGCTTCGCCACCTTCGCCCTGGCGGGTGAAGCGGCTCGGCCTGGGGGCTGCTAGGGGGGAAGCCGGGCTGCCTTGCTTGCGTCGAGGCGCAGGCTGAACTGGGGGCTTGCCTGGCCTGGTCGGTGGCATGGCGGTCGCCTCAGCCTCCAGCCCCACCGCTTTGTGCAGGGCGTAGACCTCGCCAGCGCTGAGATTGCGATGCTCGCCGCGCTTCAGGTCGCCCAGCTTCAGTGGACCGATGCGCGTGCGAATCAGGCGGCGGGTGAGATGACCAACCGCCTCCAGCATATTGCGGATCTGCCGCTTGCGCCCCTCGGTAATGATGAAGCGCAACCAGGCGCGGCCATTCTCATGGTGCAGCAGTTCGACAGTCGCCGGTTTGGTCTTGATGCCGTCATCCAGCACGATGCCACTGCGCAAGGCTTGCAGGCTCGCCTCGCTGGGTACGCCCTCCGTCTGCACCTCGTACTCCTTCTCGACCTTGTAGCGGGGGTGGGTGAGACGGAAGGTGAGGTTGCCGTCGTTGCTGAGCAGCAGCAGCCCCTCGCTGTTGTTGTCCAGCCTGCCGACTGGATAGACCCGCCCGCCGACATCGCCGAGCAGGTCCAGCACCGTCTCGCGGCCCTGCTCATCGTCGGCGGTGGTGACGTAGCCACGCGGCTTGTGCAGCGCGATGTACAGCTTCTCCTCTTGGGGGTCGCGCTGCGGCAGCGGCTTGTTGTCCACGCTGATAACATCGCGGGTGTGGTCAACCTTGGTGCCTAGTTCGGTGACAACCTCGCCATTGACCCGCACCCGCCGCTGCAGGATCAACTGTTCGCTGCGGCGGCGGCTCGCCACCCCGGCTTCGGCTAGCACCTTGTGCAAGCGCTCAAGCTGCGGCGGCTCTGGTGGTGATGCCTGCGGTGGCGCAGCCATGCGCGCTGGCTGGGGCGCAAGGCTGGCTTTCTTGCGGCCCTTCGCCTCGCTCAATGGGCGGGGCGCTTTCGATTTCTTCTTTTGCTCGGCCATAGGTCGTTCTCCTTTGCGCCGATTATACTTGATTGCCTTTGGGCTGCGCAACCGCACCATAGATTATTGCAAGTCAGCAGTGGCAGGCCCAGGCCAAATAGGTTATAATATAGGCGACGCTGGCTAACCGTGCCTGGCGTCGCCTGTTTGTTTGTATCGCTACCAGAGAGGAGGCGGCAATGGCCGATTATACTGTTACCTTGCACATCAGCCCGGAGAATCGCGCTTTTATTGATAAGCTCCGTGGCGATACTGACACTGCCGAGTTCGTCGAAAATATGGTGATGGACAGCCTTGTGGCAAAGGCCATCGAGGCGCGGTTGTTGACTACCGTCCCTGGTGGCATTGATATAGGCGACGATGACCTTACGCCAGAGATGCTTACTCGCCTTGCTGATGAGGGCGAGGCCGACGCGATGGACTTCGATGAGTTTGAGCGCACATTGCGCCGGCGCATCCAGGAGCGCCGCGCTAAACGCAACCGTGTTGAGGCTGCCCAATGAGGGTAAGAGTTACTTACAAAACATGGAATGACATCCAAACTGAAGAAACTTACTATAGCCAGAACGTCAACGACGTGGTGGCAGACCAGATAGTGGATAGCCTCGTAGATGCTATTAACCGCCTCCATGTTAATCAGAGTGGTAAGCGTGTTGAGAGGATGCCTCGTAGCTATTGGCGGGTGTCGGTTACACCGTTCCACCTTTACTACCGCTTTAGCCGCGACAAGAGCTACGTTTTGGTATTCCTACTCCGTTATCAGAAGCGGCGGCCACTATCACCCTCCACCCTAAAACGGTTGGCGAGTGAAGGTGAGCACGACAGCTTCGAGTTCTAGTGTTTGGCTAAAGAGGAGCAGCATGAGCGAGACGGTAATAGTAGCAATGAGCGGTGGGGTGGATAGCAGCCTGGCGGTCGGCCTGCTCAAGGAGCAGGGCTACGACGTGGTGGGTGTGCATATGCGGCTCTCCTCCTACGACGATGGCAGCGACGAGGGCCTGAGCATGAGCGCGGGCGGGATCGGGATGCTTAACAAGCAGTGCTGCTCGATTGACGCGGCCAACGATGCTCGCCAGGTCTGCGCCCGGCTCGGTGTTCCCTTCTACGTGCTGAACTTCGAGCAGGAGTTCCAGAGTTCGGTGATTGACTATTTCACCGCCGAGTACGAGGCGGGCCGCACCCCTAACCCTTGCCTCGCCTGCAACCGCTACCTCAAGTTCCACTTCCTGATGCGCAAGGCGATGGCCCTGGGCGCCGATTACCTCGCCACCGGCCACTACGCCCGCGTCCGCCGCGACCCCAACAGCGGCGAAACCACCCTGCTCAAGGCGATTGACCCCAGCAAGGATCAGTCTTACGCCCTCTATATGCTCGACCACGCTACCCTGGCCCACACCCTGCTGCCAATTGGCGAACACCCCAAGAGCCACGTGCGCGAACTTGCTGCCGAACTCGGTCTCGTAACCGCGAACAAGCCGGAGAGCATGGACATCTGCTTCATCCCCAGCGGCGATTATCGCACCTTCATCAAGAAGCACGGCAGTGGCGACCCTACCAGCTACGCGCCCGGCCCAATCTACGACACCGGCGGCAGCCTGGTCGGCCAGCACAACGGCCTACCCTTCTACACCATCGGCCAGCGCAAGGGCCTCGGCCTGGCGACTGGCGCGCCCCTCTACGTGGTGGACATGGATACCGCCAGCAATATTCTGGTGGTCGGCCCCCAAGATGCGTTGCTCAAGGGCGAGCTGGTCGCGGGCGAGGTCAGCTACACCATCGCCAACCCTCCCGTTGCGCCGTTCCGTGCTGGGGTCAAGGTGCGCTATCGCGCCCCAGAAGTTGCCGCCACCGTCACCCCGCTAGAGCCAGGCCGCGCCCACGTCAGCTTTGACGTACCGCAGCGGGCAATCACCCCCGGTCAGGCAGTGGTCTTCTACGACGAGGAGCGGGTACTCGGAGGGGGGACGATCCTTTAATTTTGACTCCCTCGCTAATAATCTACCTCCTCCCCCCCGCCATTTATGCCCTGCTCT
The DNA here is from genome assembly GCA_003243865.1 of Candidatus Chloroheliales bacterium. The sequence goes on from QHBQ01000155.1 coordinate 3,116, forward strand.
TCCACTTCTTTTGGGGGCGCGGCTACGGACAAATGGCGCTCTATCTGGCCGCTAGCATCCTCGGCTTTGCCGTCGGCGTGATGGTGGCAAGGTTCTTGCACTCTAGCTGGCTGTCGCTGGGCGACGTGCCGGTGCTTGAAGGCTCACTTGGGGCGCTGGCAGCCTTGTTGCTTGCGCGGCGACTACTGATGTGATATAATCCAGCCACTTTGTAGCTAAAAGCGACAAGGCTACACCACCATAAAGGAGCAGTTCACATGGGTAAAGTTGTTGGCATTGTTATCGCAGTAGTTGTGGTCCTCGCTATTATCATCGGCGTGGTAATCTGGCTGCTGCCTGAGCCAAAACTGCCGAGCCTGGCCGAATTTTCCATCGTCGTCATGGCCGCCTTCTCCTGCTTGGGCAGCCTCCTGTTTGCCGCCCTCGTTGGGGTACTGATCTGGATTGGCCTACTGGTCAAGAACAACGTCACCCCGCTGCTCGATAACGCCGCCGACACCGCGCGCACTGCGAAGGGCACCGCCGTATTCGTCAGCGAAGGGGTAGTCACCCCGATCATCAAGGTTGCGGGCGCAGCAGCCGGGGTGAAGGCAGCGGTGCAATCGCTCTTCAACCGCAAGCCCAAGTCGGAGCAGGCTGGTAAGTAAGGTTATGCCAACCGAACCTGATTGCGATTGGCCGAGCGCAACCGATAGGCTCTAATTCACAAAGTGTCTGAGGTGCGATTTGGTTGTTCGTAGGGGCGAACTGCGGTTCGCCCTTTTCAGACACATTCTCATCACCTTACGGTGATCTACAAGCAGTTGATGTCCTTAGCAAAGAGAGGAGAACGTAGTCATGGCGAAAGACAATGGTAACGATGCCAGCTTCATCCTGGGGCTGGCGCTGGGCGCGGCAATCGGCGCGGGGGTGGCGATCGTGCTTGCTCCACAGCGCGGCGAACAGACCCGCGAGCAGCTGATGCAGGGCGGGATCGAGCTGACTAATCGGGTCAAGGCAACCGCTGGTGATGTCGCAGGCCGTGTCGGTGAGGTGGCGGGCGATGTTGCCGCCCGCGTCGGTGATGCCGCCGCCGCTGCCGGTGAGAAGGTGCAGAGCGTGGCCGCGCCGGTGGTCGAGCGAGTGCAAGAGGCGACTGGCAATATCGGCCAGCGGGCAGGCGATGCCGTCGAGCAGGTGAAGGATACCGCCGGGAACGTCGCTGCGGATGTGAAGGACAAGGCGGAGAACGTCGTTACTGCCGCGAAGGACACCGCCGGGAACGCCGCTGCGCAGGTGAAAGACACAGCGCAGAACGTTGCCACCACCGCAAAGGACAAAGCCCAGACGGTTGCCAGCGATGCGGCCAACGCGGCCCAGCAGGGCGCGCATAATGTGGCGAACACTGTTCACCAGGCCGCCGACACCGTCGGGCAGACCGCGCAAGACGCCGCCAACAAGGCCAGGGCTACCGCCAATCGCGCCTCTGACGCGGCCACTAATGCCGCCGACCAGGCGAGCCAAGCCGCCGATGATGCTGCCAACCGCACTCGCGGGTAAC
>QHBQ01000151.1 GCA_003243865.1 Candidatus Chloroheliales bacterium
GCTACACGCCGCCACCTATATACGAGCAACCCCGCCCGGTGCCACCGCCGGTTAATCCGCCCTACCCGATGCCGGAGCGGTTTGTCGCGCCAGCCTCGGCCCCAGAGCAGATTACCCGCGTGGACGTGCCGGAAACGCCGCGCTCCCCATTCGCCGACGAGGCATCGTCGCTGCTGGAGCGGCATAGCCCGCCACCCAGCCCTGCGGAAGAGCGCAGCGTAGTTGAACAGTCCACGCTACCACCCATCCTCCAGCCAAGCAGCTATCCATCTGGCTCCGATATCGAGCGCGAGACCAACACCGTCGAAAGCGTGAGCGGCACGCCCACGGGACAGAGTGAAACCCGCACTGTCGAGAGCGTCAGCGACACGCCCAGCGGCCAGAGCGAAACTCGCACCGTCGAAAGCGTCAGCAATACGCCCGCGGGCGAAACCCACACCGTCGAGAGCGTCAGCGACACGCCCGCGGGCGAAACTCATACCGTCGAGAGCGTCAGCAATACGCCTGCGAGTCAGGAGCGCGTCGTAGAGCAGCAGACTATCGCCCCACCCCCGTGGCAGAGCGCTCAGTACGAGATGGGCGGCAACGACGCCGAGACCAAGATTGTGCCGCCGCCAGAGCGACAGATATAAGTGCGTGAGACATCCCGCTTCTGGTAGAGTGTTCAGATTTGCTGAAGTGGGAGAGGGAAACTGCCCCTACAACTTGGAGGTGGACACCAATGCTAAGGCAAAGTAGCAGGACGGTGGTGCGCGAGGTGCTGGATAATCGCTGGTTGCGCTGGCTGATCATCCTCGTCTTCCTTATCGTGGCTACCTGGGTGGTGGGCCAAGTGGGTAGCTTCCTGATGCAGTATCTCGACACCTTCCTGCTCTTCTTCATCGCCTGGATGTTGGCCTTTACCCTACGGCCACTCGCCGAGAAGCTGCAGGAGGAGAACCTGCCGGGGCGCAACCACCCCATCGGCTGGGTTGGTGCGGTCAACGTTGTCTACCTGGGTGTGCTGCTGATGCTGGTGCTGCTCGGCTGGCTGATTATGCCGCCGCTCGTGGAGCAGATCCAGAATCTGGTCACCTTCCTCAGCGGGTCACAGTTTACCGATTTCCAGAACTGGGTGGTGAAGCAACTTCATGACTTGGGTGTTCAGGATAAGGATATATCGAACTTCATCAACACTTTCGGCGGCCAGGCGCTCGACTTCACCAGGCAGGCGCTGAACTTCGTGCAGGGCCTGTTCGGCGTAATATTCAACGTCATCATCATCCTGGTACTTTCGTACATCTTCATGAGCGATGGCAAGCGCATCGCCGACGGCCTGCGCAACGTAGTGCCGGTGCGCTACCGCGACCAGGTGCGGCTGCTGGGCAGCAGCATGGAGAGCAGCTTCGGCGGCTTTCTGCGCGGTCAGTTCCTGATGGGCCTCATCTACGGCTCGGTAGTCGGCATCGTGCTGGCGGTCTTCCACCTCAACTTCGCCTTGCTGGCCGCGATTGTCACTGCTCTGTTCATGCTGGTGCCGCTGATCGGCTACGTCGCCGCCTACGTGCCGCCAGTTGTAATTGCCCTGGTTGACAGCATCAGCCCACAGCATACTAGCTGGGCAGGCAGTGCCAGTTGGTGGATTATCCTCATTGTCGTGGTGGTGGTGCAAGCCCTGATCGTCAACGTGATTGCCCCTAAGATAATGAGCGAATCGGTCGGCGTTCACCCGCTGGTTGTGTTCGCCGCGATGCTGCTGGGGTCGAAGATTGGCGGAGTGTGGGGCGCGCTGTTCGGTATCCCGATCGCAGGGGTGATTAACGTGATGACCGGTCAGTTCTTCAACTCTTTCATCAAGCCGAGTACCTGGTTCAACGCCGAGCCGAGCGGCTGGCAGGTGGTGGAGAGCATCGAGGAGCAAGACCGCATGGAGGCAGCAGGCGATGGAGAGGAAGCGAGCGATGAGCCAGGTAAACCGGCGGGTGTAGGCCAAACTAGCATAACCGTCAGCCAGAGCTTCGCGCCGACCAACAACGGCGGGGCGCAAGAGATCGGTAGTCGGCTGCCACAAATGACCAGGGTCAGCACTATCACCATCGCCGACCCTAGCGGTGACGACCAGATAATCGAGGCCCTGGCTGCTGGCTCACCAGCCGCGAACCTGAGCGCAACTCCCAGTGGCGATAATGCCGACCATAAGGATGAAGTGACCCCTGCTGCGCCGCTGGGAGTAGGGAAGTGAGGCTGGCCCGACCCGCGTTTGCCCTATCACACCCGCTAGCAATGGCGGGTGTCTACACGCTTATCAGTCTGCTGCTGACCTGGCCGCTGCTGCTCCACTTCGGCGACGCTCTGCCAGCCGGTGGCGACGCCTGGCAGAACGTCTGGAACCTGTGGTGGCTACGCAAGGCGATCGAGAGCGGGCAGTGGCCCTTCCACACCGGCTACAAATACTATCCTTACGGTGTCAATCTCTACTTCGACACGATGGTACCGCTGGCCGGGCTGCTCGGCACGCCGCTGCAATGGCTCGGCCTCAACCTGCTCAGTACCTACAACGTGATGGTGCTGCTCAGTTTCGTGCTGGCCGCGCTAGGGATGTACCTGCTCGCCCGCTACCTGACTGGCGACGCGCTCGCTAGCTTCATCGCGGGCTTCATCTTCGGCTTCTGCCCCTACCACTTCGCCCACCTCTACGGCCACCTCAACCTGATGTGGATGCAGTGGCTGCCCTACTACATCCTCTTCCTGCTCAAAGCCGTAGATGGCGCGATTGGGCAGGGCGAACCGTTGTTCGCCCCTACAAATGTCCCCTCCCCCAAAGGGGGAGGCAAGGAGGGGGAGCCATCCCACCAGGGCGAACCGTTGTTCGCCCCTACAGAAAACGATGCCACAGCACAGCAGGGCGGGATAAATCCCGTCCCTACACCATCCGACCAGGGTGGGCCACCGCCCGCCTCTACACCATCCCACCAGGGCGAACAACGGCTCGCCCCTACACCATCCGACCAGGGCGGGCCACCGCCCGCCTCTACACCATCCGACCAGGGCGAACAACGGTTCGCCCCTACAGAAGACGCTGCCCCAGCGCGACAGGGCGGGATAAATCCCGCCTCTACAGGGGACGGCACTCCCCCCCTCCAGCAATCTACAATCTACAATCTACAATCTACAATCCATAACGCCCTCCTCGCGGGCTTCTTCCTGGTGCTGACCGCCTACAGCGAGTGGACCTACGTTGCCTTCCTCACCCTATTCACCATCTTCTACCTGCTATATCGGCTGTGGGGGGTGCGGCGCGGCGGCTGGCGGCAGATGACGCGACT
>QHBQ01000499.1 GCA_003243865.1 Candidatus Chloroheliales bacterium
CGGGCGGGCCTGCCGGAGCGGGTCGCCGAGGGCGAGCAAGACCTGGCCTACCTAGACGAGATGACTGAGATGATTGAGCTGGCCGAGGGCTATGAGGACATCAGCCTGACCGCCCGCGAACTGGCCGACCTGGACAAGCCGCCCGCGCCGCAGAAGCCAGTCAAGGCGAAACAGAAGGCCAAACCGGGGACTCCGCCCGGCCTGGGCAAGCTGCTTAGGGTACTGTCACCGGATGGCATCGAGGTGTATATAGGCAAGAGTATGAAACAGAACGAGTACCTTGCCTTTAAGCTGGCCGCGCCCGACGACATCTGGCTGCACGCGCGGGGAGTGCCGGGCGCGCATGTGCTGGTCAAGATGCGCGGGCTGCCGCAGATACCGCAACGCACCCTACTCTACGCCGCCGGATTGGCGGCCGGGCGCAGCCAGGCGCGGCACAGCACCGCCGCCGAGGTGATGTACACCCAGGCTCGCTACCTGCGCAAGCCGCCCGCCGCACCGCCCGGCACGCTGCTGTATAGCCATGAGAAGAGCATCAGGGTGCCGCCGATTTTGCCGGAGGTTGACAGGAAGGACAAGGATTAGAACGCTGCTAAAGTAGTAACGATGGTGATGTACTCCCCCACCCAGCCTCCCCCTTTGGGGGAGGGGTAAGCCACCCAGCCTCCCCCTTCGGGGAGGGGTCAACTACATTACCGCACCAGGCTAGTGAACAAATCGGGTGAGGAAAAGCCCCACCTCGTACAGAAGGATCATCGGCACGGCCACAATCGTCTGGTTCACTGGATCGGGGGTGGGGGTAATAATTGCGGCGATGATGAAGGCAGCGACGATGACGTAACGGCGAGCCTTCTTCAGCAGGCGGGTGTTGACGATGTGCAGGCGAGCGAGGATGTAGATAATCACTGGCAAGAGGAAGACCAGGCCGATCGCCAGACTGAAGGTGGTGACGAAGCCGAAGAATGTACCGATTGGATACTGGCCCTGGATGCTGGGGTCGCCGAAGAAGAGCAGGAAGTTGAGGGCGCTGGGCAGAACCACGAAGTAGGCGAACAACACCCCCGCGGCGAAGAAGATAGTGACGAACGGCAAGGCAGTGAACAGCCAGCGTCGCTCCTGGCGGGTCAACCCTGGGGTGACGAAGGCGAGGATCTGGTAGATGACTCCTGGCATGGCGAGGATAATACCAGCAATCAGTGCAACCTGGAAGTAAGTGACGAACACCTCGGTCGGTTGCAGTGCAATCAGGCTGATCGGGCGCTGGCCCTGGCCGGGCTTAGGCACAAGCTGAAGGATGATGCTAATCAGATTGTTGATGAAGATAAAACTGATGATTGCGCCCGCGATAATGAACAGGACTATTTTAATTAGCCGGTCGCGCAACTCAGTGAGATGGCCCATAATCGGCATCGCCGCATTGGGGTCGGTCGGCTTCTTTGGTCGGCGGCGGAAGGGATTTGGCGGTTTGGGTATCCGTACAGGCAAAGTTGGTACTCCAGGATAAAAAATAGCAATAACATCAGCATAGCTATTTCAATTATACCTTATTTCGCCAGCAGATGAGGGATGATGGGCAAAAGTTTACACTAATTTAGTGTAGAAAAAGGTCTGATCTTGAAGCATGAGAGCGGTTGGGGGGTAATTCCGGGGTTGAGGGCGTAGTTTCCCCTCCCATCGGGAGGGGCTCGGAGTGGGTCCGTGCAGTGCGACTCGCACCCACCCCCAGCCCCTCCCGCCGGGAGGGGAGTGATCAGGACTTAGTTTGCCGGATATTAGCTGTTCAGGTAGCGCTCGACGTAGCCGCTAATCTTGTCCACCGCTTGCTGCATGGTGGCGATGTTGGCGTCCTCATCGGCAATCTTCATGTCGCCGAAGTCGGCAAAGGTGTCTTCGATGCCCATAAGCAGTTCCACCATGTCCAGCGAGTCGGCCCCCAGTTCAGCAAAGGAAGTTTCCGCCGTCACCTTGCTGGGGTCTTTAATCTTCAGTACGTCAACAGCCACGGCGGTCAGCAGATTCTGCACCAGGCCAGCTCGATCGAGGTTGGCAACCTCGCTCTCGCTTGCCCCGCGCTTTACCGCGATCTTCCGCATCACCAGGTTGGCAAGTTCTTCCTTGTCCAGCCCTTCGACCTCGGCTTCGCTCGCGCCATACTTGTTGACTGCCACATCGCGTAGATGTTCCATTACGTTTGCCATTCTTGTTCACCTCCTTCCCAGCTGTCGGTGCAGCGGTCTGTTCATGCAACGGTCGGCGCTGGTCAGCGCTAGGACCCTCTCCCAACCTCCCCTGGTGGGGGAGGAGTCTAGCTAACCCTAGAGTTCGGTTTTATCCACTATATAGTCCACCATGTCCTGCACCGTCTGCAAGCCCCGCGCTTCGTCGGCGCTGATTTCGACATCGAAAGCGTGCTCGATGGCGGGGAAGACCTCATCGTAGAGTTCGAGCGGGGCGGCATCGAGGTCTTCGATCAGGCTGGAGTCGCGGCTGATATTGCCCAGTTCGATGCCAAGCTGCTCGGCGAGCAGGCGACGGAGCTTCTGGTATACCCGGTCATACAGTTCGTCCACCTACGCTTCTCCCCCAGCCATGTCGCTGTTCCCATCCCGCAAGCCGCGATAGGTGTCCAACTGGTTGACCACGCTACCCAGCACCCCATTGATGAAGCGCCCGCTGCTGTCGCTGCCGAAACACTTGCCCAGTTCAATCGCCTCGTTAATCGCCGCCTTGAGTGGCACATCGTCGCCAAAGACGATTTCGTAGATGGCGAGGCGCAAGATGGTCTTGTCCACCTGGGCCATCTGGTCCATCGGCCAGTTAGGGGCGCTGCTGGCAATAATGCGGTCAAGCGCAGCCATTTGACTGTGAACGCCGTTGACCAGGCGGATAGCGAACGACTTGCCCTCAGGGGTGAGCAGGCCATTCTCCAGGCCGAGGAACAGTTCGCTGCATGGGGCTTTATCCTTCAGCGCACCCTCGCTTACCAGGTCAACTTCCTCGGCTTCTGCGGTAAGCATCGCCACATCGAAGCCTTCATAGGCATAGCGGACGATAATCGCTTGCGGGTCATGGCCCACCGCCTCAGCTTCAAACAGGGCAACCATGGCAATCATACGCGCCAGCCGACGCTGAACGATAGCAGCCAAATGACCTGCTCCCCTAACCGTCCACGTCCTCGATGTAGACGTTGACCGCCGCGACTGGCATCCCCACCATCTTGTCCAGCGCCTCGCTCACCTGCTTCTGCACCGC
>QHBQ01000109.1 GCA_003243865.1 Candidatus Chloroheliales bacterium
TTGCTGGTGCTCAGGGTCAGACTCGAACTGACGACCCTGCGATTTTCAGTCGCATGCTCTACCAACTGAGCTACCTGAGCAGAGTTTGGGTTAGGGGTGGGCGACAGAGGGTTCGAACCTCTGACCTCCTCGGTGTAAGCGAGGCGCTCTGACCGGCTGAGCTAGTCGCCCGCGATTGGTGTGCATCCGGTGCCCAGGAAGGGATTTGAACCCCCACGACCTTGCGGTCACTAGCCCCTCAAGCTAGCGCGTCTGCCGGTTCCGCCACCTGGGCTGCTGCCATTTTCAGTGCGCCTCATTATACCAAAACGCCCCTGCCTTGTCAATCCAGGCAGAGGTGGCATCGCTAGGGCGAATGTTGTATACTGGGCAGCAAGCTAACGATCGTTTCACTACGGAAAGGTAGCATCTACCATCATGGCAAACTCAAAAAGCAACATTCGCGCTCTGGTTAGCGCTGGCTTGGCGGCGGGCGCAACCCTGGGCGCGCTCGCCAGCACCGTTGCCCGCCAGCGGGCTGGCGCTAGCACCAGCGTCAATCCCGCGCTGATAAACTGGCGGCGGGCGCAGGGGATTGCCGCTGCGCTCAACCGCAACGACCCCTTCGCCGACACCCCCCGCGCGCAATTTAACCAATACTACGCCGCGATGATCAAACGGGCCGCGCCGCTGGTCGCTGCGGCGATTGGCAGCGAGATGCCCAACCGCGTGCTGCATGTTGCCGTAGTCAGCCGCGCCGAGTGGGTGGCAGCTAACATCGGCAGCTTCCGCCAGTTGTTTGCTCCAATCGAGCGTTTTCATGCGGAGGGGTTGGCCGAAGAGGGCAATTCCGGCGCGATCGGCAATCTGCTATTCGGCGGCATCAACCAGGCGTTGCTCAGCGCCGAGGTTGGCACGCTGCTTGGCTACCTTGCTCGCCACGTCCTCGGCCAGTATGACCTCAGCCTGCTCGCGCCGGAGATGCGCAGCGGCAAACTCTACTTCGTCGAGCCGAATATCACTGCGCTCCAGACCCAGCTTGGCCTCGACCCCGACGATTTTCGCCTCTGGATTACCCTGCACGAGGTGACCCACGCCTACCAATTCGAGGCCCATGCTTGGCTACGCCCCTACTTTGACCAGTTGCTCAACGAATACTTCGATACCCTACGCGAAGACCTGGGTGCGTTGCGCGAGGGCGCGCTCGGCCTGCGTACATTCATTGAGCGCGCCCGCAGCCGCGACAAGAGTCAAGGCTGGATCGAAGTGGTGATGACCCCGCAGCAGCGCGACATATTTCAGCGCATCCAAGCACTAATGACAATCGTCGAGGGCAGCGGCAACTACGTGATGAACAGTGTGGGCAAGGAATTGCTGCCTAGCTACGACTACATCCACGAGCGGGTCGAACACCGCCAGGGCAACCGCAAGCTGATCGAGAAGCTGTTCATGCGCATCACCGGGCTGGACATCAAGATGGAGCAGTATGCGCTGGGCGAAGTCTTCCTCAAGCACGTGGCCGAGGCAAAGGGTCAGCCGTTCGCCAATCTGGTCTGGCGCGGCCCCGATTATCTGCCCACCATTGAGGAGATCAAGAACCCCGACGCCTGGATTGCTCGTGTGGCAGCGATGCAGGCTGGGTGACCTCTAAACAAAAAGGTGCGATCATGCCCTACGAGGCCAGCGATGTACTTAGCCAGATACGGAAGGATGCGGCTCAGGCCCGCGCCTTGCTCAACGAGCAGCGCGGTGCGCTGGAGTTGGCCGCCGAGTTGTACCAGCGCGCCTGCGAACGGCTGGCCGACTGGAGCGAGATAGTACGAAGCAAGCAGGGCAATAAGTACCGGCTCTACGCCAACCCGCTGGTCAACAGCCACTCAGTTGCGCTCGATTACCCTAGCAGCCCGTCGCTGCCCGCCGTAGGCTACTGCGTGGTTGCCACCGACTCCTCGTTCATCGAGCCGGACAAGCATCGCGGCGCGTTCTGCCACCTGATCAATGTTGGGCGGGTGATGATCAAGTACGGCGACCCCCAGGCGGCAGTGCTGGAAGCGCGGCCATTCCACCGCCCCGATTATCTGAACGACATCGAGGAGCGCTATGTCGGCTTCGGTCGCGCCTTGCAGGCGGAGTGTACCGCCAAAGAGATCGAACACCTGCTCGACCTGGCAGTGATGCACCGTGCCGACATCGCCTTCTTCGATGGGCCGCTCAACCAAACCGTGCTGTTGCTGGAGAATGCCCCCGTAATCAGTAGGCGGGTCAAGGAAAACCTCAAGGTATACTATGAATACCTGCGCGCGTTCGAGACGGTGCTGGGCGGTAGCGGCATTCCGGTAGTCGGCTACAACAGCCGCACCAACTCCGACCTGGTGATGCGTTCGCTACGCAAGGCAGTGGAGGCGGGCTTGTTCAGCGCCGCAGTGCGCAATGACCCGCGCGTGCCGATGTTTAGCTATCTCGATGATGGCGACCTGTTCAGCTACGTGCTGGCTCCCGGCGTGCGCTCGATAACCTTCCAGCCCTGGGAAGCCAAGAAGAGCGCCGACAAAGCCGCCGACGAGAGCGAGGGCATCAGCAGCGGACTGCATGAGTACGAGGTGGATATTCGCGTCTTCTACCTCAATGTCGGGGGCAGTGCCGAGCGGGTGGATGTGCCAGTCTGGTGCCTGCCGCAACTCGACCGTATCCACCAACTGCTGCTCAGTCAATGCACCCTGGGCGACGACTTCCCCGCCGCCCTCAGCCTGGCCGACAAGCAAGCAGTGCTGACGCGCGGTGAGGATCGCGAGACCTATTATACCTTGCTGGAGATGGAGGATCTGCTTCGCCCCGTCTCCTACAAGGCCCGCAGCAAGCGCGAGGCGGGGAGGAACATATGAGCGAGCGGCAACTGGTCGGCGAAATCGTGGTCGCCGAGTATACTACCTTCTGCGCCGAGAGCTACAAGCTGCACCAGGCCCCGCCGCTGGGCGGCTTGGTGATGGCTGACAGTGTAGTCGGGTTGGTTTACAGCGCGCGCACCGAGGGGTTGGGGCCGATTATCCGCAAGGGCAAGGAGGACAACGCCGATGGCGAGGTCTACAACCTGCACCCTGAGCTTGAGCGCACCCTGCGCACCCAGTTCACCGCCCTGTGCGTTGGCTATCAAGCCGCTGATGGTAGCATCAAGCATTTTTACCCCGACCGGCCCCCGCGCGTCCACTACCAATGCCACCTGCTCGATGATGAGGCCAGCTACCAGTTCACGGCGCGGCCCGATTATCTACGCGCGGTGGTTAGCGCTACCGACCCAGGGATAGATCAGGCGCTTATCCATCTGCTCTATCGCACCTACCAGATGCGCCCGCCTGACCAGGTGCGCCGCGACCACCTGTTGGCCGCTACCACCTTCCTCAGCCGCCTGCTAAAAGGGCAATATGACCGCCTCATCGCTATCCTCGAAACCCTCGAAGGGATGCTCGGCGATGGTTATGCCTCCGACGGCGAAGGCGAGATGATGCGCGGGGTGGGGCGTGTGGAATATTAAGGTGAAATATGCCTGATCTGCCCACCCTAACCACTTTCATGGTTGCGGCTCTAGCCCTGAACTTTACCCCCGGCCCGGATATGCTCTACGTCATTGCCCGCAGTGTGGGGCAGAGCCGCGCCGCTGGCATCGCCTCGGCGTTGGGCATCGGTGCTGGGACGCT
>QHBQ01000264.1 GCA_003243865.1 Candidatus Chloroheliales bacterium
CGTGGCTGCTCTTCCTGCTCGTGTTGATTTTTGTCAAACCCCCGTCTACATATCCCAATAGCCTGACAACCGAACAAGGAGACATGAGCGACAAAGCGGCAGGGGGTGATGCACCGCCTGCACCCTCTCTCAGCCTTCCCCAGCGGGGGAGGGATAGTATCTCCCCTCCCAGCGGGAGGGGCTGGGGGTGGGTGCGCGATGTGCGACTCGCACCCTCTCCCGACCTCCCCCGCTGGGGGAGGGGACAAGCGTTTGCGTGGCTGGCAGGCATCTTCGCGCTGACGTTTGCGCTGCGCTTCGGCGGGATGGTGCATCCCCAGTTCATCAGCAGCGATCTGGTTTTCCACGCCCACCGCATTGACTTTATGCTGCAATTTTTTAGCGGGCAGCAGCAGAATTTCTTCTTCGACGGGCAGCTACCCAATGGCGTTCATGTACCATATCCCAGCGCCTATTACCTGCTGCTCGCGCCGCTGGAATGGTTGTTCGGTGGCAGCACCGAGGTGGGGATGTTGCTGCTGCGCTTCTTCAGCGCTCTGCTTGACGCCAGCGTGATGCTACTGCTGTATCGCTTTACGCTAGGCTTCGGTAGTGTTGCGGCGCTAGGGGCAGCGTTCCTCTACGCGGTCGGCCCGGCCTCGTTCCAGCTATTCTCGGCGGGCAACCATAGCAATATCTTCGCCCAGACGACGTTCGTTGCCTCGCTGGTCTTCGCGGCGGGGGTATTGAGCGCCAACCAAAACCCCTCGCCCAATGGGGTAGGCAGAAACCCCTCCCCCAAAGGGGGAGGTAGGGAGGGGGAGCACACCTCTCTACGTCCTCTGAGGGGGGGGTTGGGGCGAACGGCCGTTCGCCCCTACGCCTTCTATCTGCTATTTTCTATCTTGACAATGCTGGGTCACTATGGTATGTTTATCGCCGCTGTCGTAGTCACGGTTATGATTGGGATAGTCTGGCTTATCTTTGCGCCGCGTGATATGCGCGGCAGGATCTGGCCGCTGCTGGGCGCATTCGCTGTCGCATTGCTCATCTCCTATTTGCTCTACTACATCCACTTCAACGCGCAGATCGGTGGACAAATCAGCGGCTTGCTGAACGGCACGGGACGGAGTGGCAGCGGCTTCGCGCCACTTGCACTGTTGGGTGACGTGCTCAAGTGGCAGGGCTGGGTGATAATCCTGCTGGCGCTGCTAGGCATCGTGCTGCTGCTACGGCGGCATGATGCGGATAGCCCCTCCCCCAAAGGGGGAGGCAGGGATGGGGAGTTCAACAATTCCTCACCCAAAGAGGGCAAGGAAGATACGCGTGCCTTCGCTGCCCGTTTGGTGCTAGTAGGTTGGCTGCTGGCTTGCATTCCGCTGGCGGCCAGCGCTTTGTTCGACCGCGACACAATTCGCTATAACTATCTCGCCCTACCCGCCCTGTGCATCTGCGGCGGGCTTGCTATGCAATGGCTGGCCGCGTGGCCATTTAGCCTGGGTGGCCGTCGCTATCGGGCAGGGGTGGCGCTAGTTGCGGTCGTGGTTGTGGTTGCGGTTGTCAATATCGCACTGATCTGGGGCGGGCTTATCTTTCATCAATATCATTAGCATGGCAGCGCGGGGACGTTGAGGAGCAGCACGCTCCCCCACCTTGCCTCCCCCTTTGGGGAGGGAGCCAGCAATATCATCAGGAGAACATCTTGCGGCAAGACCTCTACGAAGACCTCTACATCAAGGAACACGATTACTGGTGGCACCAGGGCAAGCGACTGATCGTCTACAGCCTGCTGAACAAATACTGGCAGCCGCGCCCGCAGCGGGGGAAAGATGGCGCACTCAGCCTCGACCGCGAGTCGCGTCGCGCACTCGATGTTGGCTGCGGCACCGGCCTCAACCTCGACCACCTGGCCGAATATGCCCAGCCTGTGGGTATGGACCTGGCCCGCGAGGCGCTGCAGTTCTGCCAGAAGCGCGGCCTGGACGAGTTGTGTGAGGCGAGCATTGATCACGGCCTGCCCTTCCGTGACGCCAGCTTCGACATCATCACCGCGCTCGATGCGGTAGAACACTTCGCCGACGATTATGCCGCGCTGCGCGAGTTCTATCGCGTGCTGCGGCCAGGGGGGGTGGTGATTATCTCCGTGCCAGCCTACAAGTTCCTATGGAGCTACTGGGACGAGGTGCTGGGCCACAAGCGGCGCTACACTGTGCCGATGCTGCGCAAAGTAGTGGAGGCAGCGGGCTTCAAGGTGCGCACGACCAATTATACCAACGTGGCGGTCCTGCTGCCCAGCGTCCTGGTGCGTATCTTCAAGAGCCGCAAGTATGAGGGCGCGGTGAGCGAGAGCGGCACTGATTTCATGCCCGTGCCTGGTTGGATGAACAAGCTGCTCATTCTATACTATAAGATCGAGAGCAAACTGGTCCGCACCATCAGCATCCCGGCTGGCCTGTCGGTAGTCTGCGTCGGCGAGAAGGTTGGCGATGAGGGCTGACCTGAGCGCCCGCAATGCGACGATCGCAACTGCCGCGCTGATCGTTGTCTATGCGGTGGTGATGTTCGTGGCCGCCTGGTACAAGTACGAACACTTTGGCTACGACTACGACCAGGTGGACTTCGCGCAGGCGGTGTGGGCCACCACTCAGGGCCGCGCTTTCTTCGACTCGCGCTTCAACTTCACCAATGTCGTCTTCGGCATGGACTTTATGCCCGCACTGGGCGCATTCGTGCCGTTCTATGCCATCTTGCCATCGCCGCATACGATGAACTTGCTGGAGACGGTGACAACTGCGCTCGGCGCGCTGCCGGTCTATTGGCTGGCCCGCGACGTAATCGGCTCACACATCGCCGGGCTGGCCTTCGCCACCACCTACCTGCTCTACCCCGCCATCGAGTACGTCAACCTCTTTCCTGACTATATGCGCCCCCTCGCCGTCACCCTGCTGTTGTTCGCCATCTACTATCTGTATCGGCGCAGGCTGCTGCCCACCCTACTGTTCGCCTTCGCCGCGCTGCTTACCCGCACCGATGTGGCGCTGACGGTGGCGATGCTGGGGGTGTACGCTCTTGTGGCGCTGGGCAGGGCGAACAACGGTTCGCCCCTACGGAACGCTAGCAACGACCGATTGCGCTTCGGCTTGCCATTGCTGCTGGGTGGCTTGCTGTATTTCTTTATCTCCGTCTACCTGCTGGTGCCTGCGTATACCTACCCGTGTGCGAACAGTGCTGGTACAAACGTCGTAGGCCAAACCTCAACCGCCCGCGCGACGCCAACGCCGGTGCCGAACGGGACACAGGAGCCAGGGAGTAATGGCTGCGGGCAGGGCAGCAACTTCCTGATTGGTTACTACAGTCACCTCGGCGGGGCAACCAGCTTTGGTGACGTAATCAAGTATGTGATCACTCACCCGCTTGAGGTTGCTAAACTGGTGTTCACCGGCCCGAAGCTGTGGTACGTGCTGCTGATGCTGTTGCCGGGCGCGCTGCTGGCGTTGCCCTACCCGCCCGCCTGGTTGCTGCTGCTCCCTACCTTCGCTCTCAACCTGCTCACTAACCGCAATTCGCAGCTCGACTCGCAGACCCACTACCAGATGCTGCTCATCCCCGGCCTGATGCTCGGCGCGATTTTCGGCTTCGCTCGACTATCAGGGTGGTTGGCAAGGGTGGACAGGGCGCACGTCAGTGCGCCCCTACGGGAGCAAACTCAAAACTCAACAGGGCGTGTGNCACACGCCCCTACGCATGCTCAAAACTTGCTGCTGCTTCTTCCAGTGGTTGCCGCATTGGTGGTCAACGTCGCGCTGGGCAACCCCGTCCTAAGCGCCTTCCGCTATGGTGAGAGTAGCGTCCGCGTCGCCGCTGCCAACTCGCTGATTGCGATGGTGCCGCCGGATGCAGGGGTGGCGGCTACCTCTAAGCTCGGCCCGCACCTGCTGCCCCGCTTCTATATCTACAACTTCCCACCCGCCCCATATACCCCCTACGATAGCAACTATCGCTTCCCGCCAAACACGCCGGTCGCCAACGCGCCGACGCTGGCTTACATCATCGCCGACGAGAACGCCGCCGTGCTGAAGGACGGCAAGGCGCTGGCTGC
>QHBQ01000161.1 GCA_003243865.1 Candidatus Chloroheliales bacterium
TCGTGGGGTAATAAGCAAGCCGAATTGGTAGCCCGCGCGAAGCTGCTGGCCCAGGTGTCAGTCGTCACTCACCTGCACGGGCGGCACAAAGCATTGCCGCTCACGCCTGCCAAACCACCGCCCGGCAGCAGGTTCGGAATTGACCCTGAGCTAAGGCCGGGTGGCAGCAAGACGGGGCGCAGCAGCGACACACTCGGCCCCCACCCCAGCATCAGTAATGGGGCGCGACTCCAGACTAAGCCACTTGCCAGGCCCACTCTGCCGCCGGTCAGCGAACCGCGCTTTCCACTCAATCCCCTCTACCGCGTGGTGGCGATTGCCTCATCCACCGGCGGGCCACTGGCGCTGCTCAAGGTGCTACGCGACATCCCGGCCAACTTTCCCGCGCCGATTTTGGTGGTGCAGCACATTGCCAGTGGCTTCATCGCTGGCCTGGCCGAGTGGCTAGACCACGAGTGCAAACTGCCAGTGCGAGTCGCCAGGGATGGGCAGAGGGCGACTGCCGGTGTCATCTACCTCGCCCCCGACGACGTTCACCTGCTCTGCAACCGCAACCGAGGCGACTTCCTGCTGCAGACCGACAACAGCGGTGGGGAGCGGATCCGCCCCGCCGCCGATATGCTGTTCCGCTCAGTGGCAGAGAGTTACGGCCCGCGAGCCATCGGCGTCATTCTCACCGGCATGGGACGCGATGGCGCCGACGGACTAAAGGATATGCGAGGGGCAGGTGCGTATACCATTGCCCAAGACGAGGCCACCAGCGCCATCTTCGGGATGCCGAAGGTGGCGATCAGTATCGGCGCGGTTAGCGAGGTGTTGGCAGTGGACGAGGTCGGGCAGCGCCTGGTCAATCTGCTCACCCTCTCATAGATCGCAGCATTAAACAGCCCCTGATCGGGGCGACGAGGCTTTTCCATAGGGGCGCACATCAGTGCGCCCTTTGCGACCCCTAATGGCCCTACTTCGGCACATAGGTATACCAGATGTCGGAGAAGAGCAGGCGATAGTTGTTGATGATCGCGTCGCGCATTGCGTTAGTGAGGATGTCGCCGCGCAGCTCCTCGACCTGATTGTGCAGCAGAATGATGGCGAACTGACGGTTCTGCACCTGCTGGCGCAGCGCCGAGTCGTCCCAGCGGCCCAGGTTGGCGAGGGCAGTGAGGTCGAAGAGGTCATCATAGGCAGGGCGCTTGGCTGCGAGTATCAGCAAACCCACCTCATCGCTGAGGAAGTTGGTGCCAGGGTTCTGCCGCACATTGGCAACGATGCGAGCAAGCTGGGTCTGCTCCGCATCGCTGGGGCGACGCAGGTCGAGGCCATACCAGCCGGAGGGTTGGGCGCTGGCAAATAGATATGCAGTCAGCAGCGCAGCCAAGCCCAGCGCCGCGATGGGGGCAAGGTATGCGCTCGCCCCTTGCGGGAGAGGGTCAGGGTGAGGAACAATCATCCCCTCTCCCCGCCGGGGGAGAGGGTCAGGGTGAGGGGCAAATATCCGCGCAGCTAGCTGTCCGGCTGCCAGCGCGAGGGCGAAGCAGATCGCCAGCAGGTGGTTGCTGTCGGCACCAACCACCCCGCCGCTGGGCAGCAACAAAGTGGCGGCAAGCAGGTAGGGAGCGACGATGGTGACCGTCCGACCGTGCCGCAGGTCGTTGGCCGCAAGCAACAAGAAAGCGGCGGCAACGATGAGCAGCGGCCACTCGTTATCCAGCAGCGCGCCGCCGAGCAAGTTGAGCAGCGTCCTGGCTGAGAAGGGCAGGGCGTGGTACGTGACCAGCTTGGCCCAGTAGCCACCGCCGGTCAGCAGAGTGAGCAGCAGAATGGGCAGCAGGCAGAGTGCCGCCAGCCCCGCCATCCAGGTGAACGCCCAACCAAAGCTAACGCCTCTACCCACCGTCGTAGAGGCGAACCGTTGTTCACCCTGCCGCGTGCGCCGCGATTGCCAGGCGAGCAGCAGCAAATATAGCGCGGCAGCCAGCGGACCAGCCAGGGCGGTCTGCTTGGTGAAGAAAGCGAGGGCCAACAGCAGCGCGGCCAACCAGGCGACCGTGCCACGCGGGCGCTGTTGCATCGCCAACAGCCCGCCCGCCATCAGCGCGAGGGCAAGCATATCGGCACGAAAGCGAGCCGCCCAGATCAGCGCCGGATACATGGTGGCAAACAGCAGCACAGTGAGGGCGAAAGGAATAAGATAATTTTGAACTTTGAATTTTGAATAGGACTTACGCAGTTGCCACAGAATCGAGGCTGATTCTGTAGGGGCGAACTGCTGTTCGCCCTGCTCAACTGCGTAAGCCCTATTTGAACTTTGAACGACGCCGATCACTGCCAGCAGCCCGCCGATGAGGGCGGTGGCAATGAAAGCGAACAGCGACAGCCAGCGGCCGGGAGCGAAGGCGGGCGCGGCGGGGTCTAGCAACGCGCCGCTGAGGTAATAATAGAGTGGCGGGTAGGGCGCAGAGATGAAGCGAGTGGCGGTGGGCAGGGCGTAGATGTTCTCGCCGAGGCGGGTAAGCAACGCCTCGTATATGGTCAGCCCCTCGGAACCCTCACGTGGAAACTGATAGTTCAGCCACCAGCTAACGTCCGACCCTCGCTCGGCCACGCGCAGCACGAGGGCAACGAGCAGTGCCGCAGCGCAGGCAACGGCCAGCATAGTGAGCAGGCGAGTGAGGTGTTGGTTCATCGCTGATTATTGTATGCGCCAGCAGCTTGCCTGTCAACCTTAGCGATATGTGGATGCAGCTTGCGCTTCAGGCACAAGAGATGGTACAGTAAGGTTGATTATACTAATCAGCTGTGGTAACGCTATATTTCTGTAAGGGCGCGTGCGCTCTGGCTGAAGGGGCAAAGTGGATGAAGTGGATCGAGTTGAGCGTGGAGGCCGACCGCGAGGCGGCCGAGGCAATCAGCGAGCTATTCGCTAAATATGGTTACAACGGCGGGGTGGCGATCGAGGAGCCTATCATTCCCGACGAGGATGAGGAGGACAAATACGAGGTTGACCTCAGCCGCCCGGTGACTGTCAGCACCTGGCTGCCCGACGATGAGCTGGCGGCGGAGACGCGCGAACGCATTGTCCAGAACCTCTGGCACCTCGGTCAGATGCGCTACATTAGCCCGCTACGAGTCACGGTCAGCGACGAAGAGGACTGGGCCAACGCCTGGAAGGAGCATTACCATGTGCTGCGGGTCGGCCGCCATGTCGTCATTCGCCCCTCCTGGCGCGAGTACAGCCCTGAGCCGGGCGATGTCAGCATCGAGCTTGACCCCGGCATGGCCTTCGGCACTGGCCTGCACCCCACCACCCGCCTCTGCCTGGCCGCGCTGGAGGATTATGTCGCACCCGCGATGAGCGTGCTAGACCTCGGTTCCGGTAGCGGTATTCTGGCGATTGCCGCCGCTAAATTGGGCGCGGCAACCGTGCTGGCGATTGACAACGATCCTGTCGCCGTGAAGTCAGCAGCGGAGAACGTCGCGCTTAACCCCGAAGTCGGCGGGCGCATCGGCGTGGTCGAGGGTACGCTGGAAGCGACAGGGGGCGCGCAGTTCAATCTGGTGGTGGCGAATATTATCGCCAAAGTGATCATCGAACTGGCGTCTGGCCTCGCTGGCGCGCTGCTCCCCGGTGCCACCCTCATCGTCAGCGGCATCATCGAGGAGAAGGCCGACTCGGTAGCCCTGGCGCTCGCCGCCGCTGGCCTACACAACCTTGAGCGGCGGCAGGAGGGTGATTGGGTAGCGCTGGTCGCGCGGCGGGCGAGAGATTAGTGATTAGTAATCAAAGGAGAACCACGATGAACCCAGCCTCAGTAAGGTCGTTGCAGCAGATAAACAGCCTTGATCAATCAACCCAACGTCAGTGGTATGTCCGCCTCATTCCCGAACCGCTGCTTGACCTTCTTGGTCTTACGCAGGAGGATCTCACCACCGATCGCCACATCACCTTCACCACCCGGCCCGACAAGGGCTACGTCAAGCTGCAACTGCACGCCGACCCCAGCGACCGCGATGCCGCCTACACCATTGAACTAGCCGACACTCCCTACGGCTACACCGAGGCGGTCTTCCTTAGCCTGCTCGACCCGGTCGCCGCCCGCTTCGATATTGATATAGACGAGCAAGGACGCGATACCATGCTCGGCACGATTGGCCGCAATCTTAAGGCCGAGCAACAGGCAATGGTTTCCGGTCTCGCTCCCGCACAGGTGCGGCGTGGGCTACGCATGGCCGAGCCGGTGTTCATCAAAGTTGACCAGTTCTGCGCCGCATTGGGGCAAGAGATGTGGGTCGGTCAGGCCTTTGCCTACCACAACGCGATCATCTTTGAGCGACACGGCTTCGGCTACCTGCAAGGCCGCGAGTTGATGGAGGAGATCGAGCGCGGCTTCCAGCCGGGTGGCCCACTCTATCTTGCCCTCGATGGCAGCACCCCCTTTCGCCAATCCGCCCAGGCTGGCACGGCACACGGGCGCAGTTGGGCGATCCATGATGGTGTTCTCGGCGCCGATTGGGGCGGGGTCAAGCTGTTCCGCCGCATCGGCGAACCGCAGCAGGTTCGCACCTTCACCGGGCCTTACTAATACCAATTCCAGTGGGCAATGCGGTATTTACGTAGGGGCGGGCTGCGCTCGCCCTAGCCCAATTTGCTGCATCACTCACTGGAAATGGTATAAGATGGGTGGCAAGAAGCCAGCGACGGGCGGTGAACGTGTAGGGGCGCAAATTCATTGCGCCCTGGTTGGTGGTAAAACGGATGGGCGTGATAAATCACGCCCCTACGAAGGCCAAGGTTGTAGGGGCGCAAATTCATTGCGCCTTGGCTGGCCTTGCAACCATCCTACATGGGGGCAAAAACTGGCAATTTAGGCACAAATGTGCTATAATAGAGCTGCTGCCCACCATTCGGCGATGGGCAACGCTTATGCTTTGGCCTTAAAAATAGGGGGTTAACAGATATGCCAGAGTTGAAGGTGGAATCCGACCTGATACCGCGCGGCGATCAGCCGAAGGCGATTGAGCAACTGATCAGCGGACTGCGGGCGGGCGATAAGCATCAGACCCTGTTGGGCGTGACCGGCAGCGGCAAGACCCGCACGATGGCGGGGGTGATCGAGGCGGTGCAGCGCCCCACCCTGATCCTGTCGCCGAACAAGACGCTCGCCGCCCAGCTATACGCCGAGATGAAGGAGTTCTTCCCCAACAACGCGGTCGAATACTTCGTCAGCTACTATGATTACTACCAGCCGGAAGCCTACATCCCACGCACCGACACCTACATCGAGAAGGACTCGGACATCAATGAGGAGATTGACAAGCTGCGCAACGCGGCCACTCGCTCACTGTTCGAGCGCCGCGACGTGATCATCGTTGCCAGCGTGTCGTGCATCTACGGCCTCGGCTCACCGGAAGATTACGGCAAGGTGGTAGTCAGCTTGCAGCAGGGCCAGGCGGTGCGCCGCGACCGCCTGCTCCGCCACCTGGTGGACATTCAGTATACCCGCAACGATATGAGCTTCACCCGCGGCACCTTCCGCGTGCGCGGCGATACCCTCGATGTCTACCCCGCCTATGAGGAACTCGGCCTGCGCATTGAGTTCTTCGGCGATGAGATTGAGCGCATTAGCGACTTCGATACGCTCACCGGCGAGATCCTGGCCGAACACAAGAAGGTGGACATCTACCCCGCCAAGCATTTCATCACCACCCAGGAGAAGCTGGAGCTTGCCATCCGCGACATCCAGGATGAACTGGCCCAGCGGGTAGCCTGGTTCGAGCGGGAGGGCAAGCTGGTCGAGGCGCAGCGTATCACCCAGCGCACCATGTACGACATCGAGATGCTACAAGAGACCGGCTATTGCAGCGGGGTAGAGAACTACTCGCGCCATCTCGCAAGGCGGCAGCCCGGCGATACCCCCTGGACGCTGCTCGACTACTTCCCTGACGATTTCCTGTTGTTCATTGACGAGTCGCATATCGCCATTCCCCAGGTTGGCGGGATGAGCGGCGGCGACCGCAGCCGCAAGGAGAACCTGGTCGAGTACGGCTTCCGCCTGCCCAGCGCGATGGACAACCGTCCGCTCACCTTCGACGAGTTCGAAAAGCACATCAACCAGGTCATCCACGTCTCGGCCACCCCCCGTGATTACGAGCGCGAACACAGCGCCCAGATCGTCGAGCAGATCATCCGCCCCACCGGCCTGATCGACCCCATCATCAGCGTCAGGCCAACCAAGGGCCAGGTTGACGACCTGCTTGCCGAGGTCAAGGCGCGGGTAAGCAACGGGCAGCGCGCGCTCGTCACCACCCTGACCAAGAAGATGGCCGAAGACCTGGCCGACTACCTGAAGGAGATGGGCATCAAGACCCACTACCTGCACAGCGACATCGAGACCCTGGAGCGCATCGAGATCCTGCGCGACCTGCGCCTCGGCATCTACGATGTGGTGGTCGGCATCAACCTACTGCGCGAGGGGCTTGACCTACCCGAAGTGTCGCTGGTGGCGATCATGGACGCGGACAAGGAGGGCTATCTGCGTTCGCGCGACTCGCTGATCCAGACGATTGGCCGCGCCGCCCGCCATGTCGAAGGCACAGTGCTAATGTACGCCGACCGCATGACCGAGTCGATGCGCGCCGCGATTGACGAGACCTACCGCCGCCGCGCCATCCAGATTGCCTACAACCAGGAGCACGGCATCGAGCCGCGTTCGATCGTCAAGAGCATCCGCGACCTGACCAGCCGTCTGCGCGTGGCCGAGGAGAAGGCCGAGTACAACGCCAGCACCGGCGAGATCGTCATCCCCCGCGACGAGATCATGCGCCTGGTGAAGGACCTCGAAGTGCAGATGAAGCTGGCCGCCAAGAACCTGGAGTTCGAGAAGGCCGCACTGCTGCGCGACCAAGTCATCGAGCTACGTCGTTCGCTTGAGTGAGACGAACAGATATCTGAAGAATAAAGAACGGGACAGGCAAGTTGCCTATCCGGTCTTTCTTTATTGTACCTCGGTTAGCTTCCCTGGTTGCCCGACCCGCCTTGCGGCGGATACTGCGGTGGGATACCAGGCGGGGTGAGCGGTGGCGGGTTGGGGCTGCGGAACGGCTCGGCCAGCGGCTGTTCGCTGGTGTTCGCCGTCGGTGCGATCGGCGGGGGTGGGTTGACCCCTGCCGCCGCGCCGGTCAGTCGCGTGGCGAGCGCCGGGCCGGTTAGCTCGGCGGGGTTGGCGGTATTCCTGGGAGTGCTGCCGTTGCTGCTGGGCTGCCCCGCCCCATTCATGATCAGGCTGAGGAACTCGATGGGGATGGGAAAGATGATGGTGCTGTTGCGCTCAGAGGCGATCTCGGTCAGGGTTTGCAGGTAGCGCAGCTGTAGGGTAGCCGACTCGCGGCCAATTATTTCCGCCGCCGCGCTCAGTTGCTGGCTGGCCTGGAACTCGCCCTCGGCGTGAATGATCTTGGCTCGCTTCTCGCGCTCGGCCTCGGCCTGCTTTGCCATCGCCCGCTGCATACTCTGCGGCAGTTCCAGATCCTTCACCTCGACGACGCTGACCTTGATGCCCCAGGGCTCAGTCTGCTGGTCAATGATGAACTGCAACTGCTGGTTGATGCGTTCGCGATGGGCGAGCAGCTCGTCAAGCTCCGACTGGCCCAGCACACTGCGCAGGGTGGTCTGGGCGATCTGCAAGGTCGCCTGCATGAAGTTCAGCACGTTGACCACCGCCAGCGCGGGGTCGAACACGCGGAAGTACAGTACCGCATTAACGCGGATAGTCACGTTGTCGCGGGTGATCACCTCCTGAGCTGGCACGTCAAGGGTCACGGTGCGCAGATCCAGCCGCTGAATGCGATCGAGGATGGGGATGAGGAAGATCACCCCCGGCCCACGCACCCCAGCGAGGCGGCCGAGGCGGAACACCACCGCTCGCTCGTACTCCTGGGTGATTTTCAGGCTGGAACTGAGCAGCCAGAAGACGAACAGGATGATGATGGCGACGATAATCCAGGGGGTAAGATCGTTGGGCAGGTTGGGCATTTGCTTCTCTCCTTTACGACATTGGTTAACTGCTGGCAAGCGATATAGCGATAGCAGTAGGGTTCACGCTTACGATAAATATGGTCTCAACTTCGAGATTTCTCCCCCAACCCCCGCTGGGGGCTTAGATTAGTGGCGCTTTAACTTTCAACTTTCAACTTTCAACTTTTCGCTCATGGCTCATGGCTCATGGCTCATGCCTCATGCCTCATGAGGGCAGACTGGCGGTGGGCTGCTCGGCCTGAATTGGCGCGGTGAGGGCAACGGTGAGGGTCAGGCCGTTGATGGCAACCACGCGCACCAGGCTGCCCACCGGCGCATCACCATCATTGCAGACTGCGCTCCAGAGTTGTCCCTCGAGGAAGACCATCCCATGCGGCTTGAGCGGCACGCGCACCTCGGCCAGCGCGCCAATCAGCCGTTCGCGGCCAGTAGCGGGCGGTTTGAGCCGCGCCTGCACCGCCTTTGCCACCCCAAAGGCGAAGAAACCGCCAATCAGCAACGCAACGGTAATCAGCACCCAGGGGTCAACCCCGACATAGATTCCGCCCCCGCTGCTGGTGTTGATCAGCATCGCGCCGCCGAGGATGAGCGAGACTATCCCGCCGAAGGTCAGCACCCCATGCGTGGGCAGGAACAGGTCGGCAACCAGCAGGATGAAGGCAAAGCCGATGAAGGCCACTCCGGCATAGTTGACTGGCAGGGTGCCAAGCGAGAAGAAGGCGAGCAGGATGAACAACCCGCCCAGCACGCCGGGGAAGACCGAGCCGGGGTTGGCTAGCTCGAAGAAGAGGCCGAGGCCACCCAGACTGAGCAGCAGGAAGGCAATGTCGGGGCTGCTGATCGCAAACAGCACCTGCTCGAAGAAGCCCATCTCAATATTGTTGATGATGGCACCCGCCGTGTGGATAACCAGGGGGGTCAGGGCCGCCCCCATCTTCACGCTGCGCCCATCCATCTGGCGCAGTAGGTCGGGAATATCGCTAGCAACGATGTCAATCACGTGCAGGTCGAACGCCTCTTTGTAGGTAACTGAAACGCTCTGGCGCACCGCCTGATCGGCCCAGTCCGCATTGCGCCCGCGGGTGGTGGCGAGGTTACGGATCTGCGCCGCCGCATCGTTGGTCACTTTCGCCTTCATCTCGGCGGAGACTTGCTGTTCGTTGCCGCTGCTGTCGGCGAACACCGGGTGGGCGGCACCAATGTTGGTGTTGGGGGCCATCGCGGCGATATGGGCGGCGTAGGTGATATACACACCCGCGCTGCCCGCCCGCGCCCCGCCGGGGCTGACGAACACGGCGACTGGCACATTCGATGCGAGAATCGCCTGGATGATGTCGTCCATCGAGTTGCTCAGGCCACCGGGCGTATCCATCGTGATAATCAGCGCGGCGGCGCCGTCCTGCGTGGCGGTGGTGATGCCGCGCTCGATGTAACCGGCGCTGACCGGGTTAACTACCCCTTTGAGGGTAACAACGTCAACGTGTTTACTCTCAGCGCGGCTGGGCGCAGGCATGAGGATCACGGCGAAGCCCGCGATCAGCATCGCCAGGTAGAACCACCGAAAGCTGTTCCGCATATTGCACCTTCTCAATAGGACCGCCCGCTCGCCCTGCCAGTTTGCGTAACCTCTACCCTATACTAAATACGCAAATGAGTATGCTGCGGTTGCAGAAAGAAAAGGATGAATGATGGGGAAGGCCTGCCTACTCCTTCGGCACGTCCTGCCCCGCTGGGTCAGCGCCAGCCGTCATATCGTCGAGCTGATCGGCGGCGGCGGTAGTCGTCTTTGCCCCATCCACCTCTTTGTAGTCGGTGACGCCGCCGATAGCGGTGAGGCTGCCTTGCTCAATCAGCTCACGGGGCTTGCTACCGGGGGGTAGCGCGCCCGGATTCTGACCCATAGCAAGGTGGCGGTGGTAGAGCAGCGTGGTGTAAGCGCCAACCGCGATCACGATGACCGCCAGTATCGCCATCGTCCAGAGCGCGCCGATAATATCGGCAATTACCGCCGCAAACAGCAGCGGGAAGATGAGCAGCACGTTGAGCATCGTCTGGTAAGCACTAAAGACTCGCCCGCGAATCTCCTCCGGCGAGTATTCCTGCAAGATGGTCTGGGATGGCACCTGGATGAACGAGTTCATCACGCCGAGTCCGAAGGTGAGAACGCCGAGGATGATCAGCAGGGTGGTGGTAGAGAAGTTGTGGCCGAGGAAGGTGTTGCCCAGTATGCCCAGCCCAAAGTTGGCAATCGCCAGCAGCATCAGGGTGACGCCCGCGCCGAGCAGGCTATAGTTGACCAGCGCCTCGCGGTTGTGTTCCTTGGCGATGCGGCTGACCGATAGCACACCGGCCACCATCCCGACCGCGCCCGGCACGATCAGATAGATGAGGTTCTTGCTCGCTTCCTGGGCGGCAGTGTCCGGGTCGGGGAACATCTTGGTGCCAGCGAAGAACTCGATCAGCAGCTTGGGGCCAATCACCGCCAGGATCATCAGCAAGGTGGCGGCGATGCTCAGGTGAACGATCGCGGTCATCACCACGCGGCTGCTGCGGATGAAGCTCCAGCCTTCCTTGACCTCCTCGACCACCTTGCCGACGTTCTGCCCAAAACCCACTGTCTTGCTGACATCCCGTACTGGCTCCTTCTGGGGCAGGAAGTAGACCAACCCAACGCAGATGATATACATCACGAAGATGAGGAAGTAGAGCGGCTCGTAGCCGAACAACCGCACCAGGATGGGGCCGAGTACTGCGAATCCGGCCAACTGGGCCACGGTCAAGGTGAGGTTGAAGTAGGCGTTGGCGGAGATCAGCTGTTCGCGCCGCACCAGTAGCGGGATGGTGGCCGCCTCCGCTGGGGTGAAGAACTGGCTGATGGTGGCGAAGGCGAAGGTGGTAACGTAGATGAGCGGTAGGGTGGCAGCGACGGGCAGAGCGAAGGGCAGGCCGAGCGGGTGCTGGATAGTGAGGAAGTAGCCGAGGATCGAAATGGCCCGCAGCACGTTGGTGATGATTAGCATCCGTCGCTTGCTGGTGCGATCAACGAACACGCCCGCGATGGCAGCGAAGATAATCGAGGGGATGCTGAAGCAGAGGATCACGCCGCTGACCGCGACCGCTGACCCGTTGGTGATGGCGCTGACCTGGGCAATCAGGATGTAATTGATCATATTCTGCGCCGACATCGAGACCGCCTGGGCGATCCACAGGCGCAGGAAGTTGCGGTTGCGCAGCACGCTCTCTACTGGTTTAACCAGGCTGTCGGCCTTGCCTTCGGCTACCTGATTGGGGCTACTCACTGGTGGGGTTCTCCATTTTTACAAAGGATTTTACGCGCCGCTCGAACTCGGCGCGGGGAAGCAGCACCCGCCGCTGGCAACCGAGGCACTTGAGGCCAATATCGGCACCAAGGCGGACTACCTGCCAGTCGCTGCTGCCGCAGGGGTGGGGCTTACGTAGGCGCACCACGTCATCTATTTGCACATTACGTACCAGCGTTTGCAGTTCGTTGGGCATTTACCCCTCACCCCAGCCCTCTCCCCGACGGGGAGAAGGGGAATCGCTGGCCCTCTCCCGCAAGGGGCGAGGGGGACAATTCTATCACCACCGCTAGCTGCTTCCTTAGTATTACGATAGTAGCGGGGTTTGAGTTCAGTGTTTTTCTGTATTATACCATAATCGCAGCCCTAAATATGCATGCTCGCCTTTCCTAGAATGCGCACTGATCGCGCAAGCGGCGGGCGGCACTGGCAGCAGCAGCGGCGTAGTCAGCGAGGCTGCCGCCAGTGGCGGCGTAGGTGATGCTGCGCGATGCGCTAATCAGAATAGGGCCACTCTGGTTGAGCTCGAGGTTAGCTTCCAGGTCGCCCCCCTGAATGCCAATGCCGGGGACGAGGATGGGCAGGTCAGGGGCAATGCGGCGCACAGCGCCCAGTTCGTTGGGGTAGGTGGCGCCAACCACCAGGCCGACCGCGCCGCGCCCCTCATCCCACTCGCGGGCGAGGTGGGCAACCTTGAGGAAGAGCGGGATGTCACCGCCCTCGTGCCTGACCGCCAGGTTCTGCAAATCCGCGCCACCTGGATTGGAGGTGCGGCAGAGGATGAACACGCCCCGCCCCTGCTGACTGTATTCGAGGAAGGGCGCAACGCTGTCGCCGCCGAGATAGGGGCTAACCGTGACCGCATCGCAGCCGAGCCGCGCGAACACGGCGGTAGCGTAAGCGGCGGCGGTGCTGCTGATGTCGCCGCGCTTGGCGTCGCCGATAATCAGCACGCCTACGGGCATCGCCGCGATGGTCTCGGCCAACGCCTGCCAGCCGTCCGCGCCCAGTGCCTCGTAAAAGGCAAAGTTGGGCTTGAACACCGCGGCGTATGGCGCAGTCGCCGCGATGATTGCCGCATTGAAACGAACCACCGCCTCGTTGGGCGGCAGGCCGCGCAACTCGGCAGGGAAGCGGGCAGGATCGGGGTCGAGACCAACGCAGACAATGCTGCGCTGGCGGGCAACGGTCTCGCGCAATCGGGCGGCAAATGTGTCGGTCATGGCGCTATTATACAACGTAACGAGCGCTGGCAACAAGCGAGGTTGCGCCGGGGAGTGATGAATCACGCCTCTACATGATTTTCGTGCTTGTAGGGGCGCAAATTTATTGCGCCCTGGCTCACTTTGCAGCCGCCCTACGCCCCAAACTTGCCGACCTGGTTAGATTATGCTAAAATACTCATTGGCAGGAATGATGCGCGTCTTACGCG
Source organism: Candidatus Chloroheliales bacterium (assembly GCA_003243865.1). The sequence continues at coordinate 12,785 of QHBQ01000161.1, forward strand.
CTCCGCGCGCCTCACCAGTGATAGACGACGGCGCTTTGTTGACGTTAAAGAAATGAAAGAGGGAGATACATGAGGAAGTTTGCACCGTTCATCACCATAGTGATGCTGCTGGGCTTGTTGCTCGGCGGCATCAGCCAGAACCAGGCGGCAGCACAGCCGCAAGCGCAGCCCCAGGCCCAAGCCCAGACCAATGGTAAGGGCTATCCGCTGGAGGGCAGCACCCAGCAGGTCAAGCCCGCGCCGTATTATGCCACCGCGCCATCAAAGCGGGTCGCCACCGACCCCCATTGGACTGCGCCCAACGTGCGGGTCAACAACGACACCACCACCTACGCCCAGCAGGAGCCAGCGGTCGCGGTCAACCCGCTGAACCACCTCAACGTGGTGGCGGCGCAGAAGGATGAGCGGCGCGCCCCTAGCCAGAACACCGCGACCAAGGAAGTCTGGATTGAAACCTCGACTGACGGCGGCGCAAGCTGGCCGCTGCAGACTAACATCCCGATGCCCGATACCACCCTGCCGCAGCAGAGCGACCCGGTGGTCACCTTCAGCGACAACAACAACGTTTTCGTTACCATCATCGGCTACAATCAGAATAACCCCACCAGCTCCAACGAGCTGCTCGTAGCCCGCTCCACCAATGGCGGGTTGACCTGGCCTACTCCCGCTGTCAATGTGGCCCCCGGCATCGGTGGCACTGACAAGGAGTGGACCGCGATTGACCTCAACCCCGCTAGCCCCTACTACCATCGGATGTACGTGACCTGGACCAACTTCTCGGCTGGGCCGCAGTTTGTGGAGAAGTGGTCGAGCGATAGCGGCGTAACCTGGAACCCGCCCGGCAGCAGCTACGTCACCGTCAGCTACGGCGGCTACGACACCGGCCAGTTCTCGATGCCAGTAGCGATGCCCAATGGCAACGTGATTGCTACCTGGAACGCTGGCAGTGTAATCGCGGTTGGCAAATCAACCGACGGCGGCCAGAGCTTCATCAACCCGAACACCACCGCGGTGAACATCACCAACGTCCACTCCGTACCGGGGTCAAACTGGCGACTAAGCACCGTCCCCGCAACCACCGTCGCCACCGCCACCGGCACGCTGGTGTCGGTCTGGGCCGACGGACGTAATGGCAAGGATGATATTTACTTCACCCGCTCAACCAACGGCGGTACCACCTGGAGCGCACCCACCCGCGTTCCCCACAACGCCGCTGGCGCCAGCTACCAGGTCGAACCCTGGGTCTCGGTGTCGCCAAGCGGACGCTTCGATGTCATCTGGTACGACGACCGCGACTTCCCCAGCAACCTCAACACCTTCCACATCTACGCCAGCCACTCGACCGACGATGGCGTAACCTGGACTGGCCCCGATGAGCAAGTGACCGACGCCGCCACCAACCTGAACGTCGGCATCCCCGGCGGCCCCGGCTGGAACGGCGCCGCTGGCGACTACATCAACGTCACCTCGGTTGACGATTACGCTTATGCGGTCTGGACTGACACCCGCAGCGGCACCAATGAGGACATCTACAGCTCAAGATACTCTCCGGCTGGCGGCGGCACGCCAACCCCGACCAACACCCCAGGCGGCCCGACTAACACCCCCACCAGCACGGTCACCGCTACACCCGCGCCGCCCACTGCGACCGCCACATCGGTGCCACCAACCGCGACCGCCACCTCGGTGCCACCAACCGCCACTGCCACCTCGATGCCACCAACCGCCACTGCCACCTCGGTGCCACTTACTAGCACTGCCACCTCGGTGCCAGCCACCAATACGCCCAGGCCAGCCACTAACACGCCAGGCGGCCCAACCAACACGCCAGCGCCGACCAACACGCCCGTGCCGACTAACACCCCCGGCGGCCCAACCGCCACCTCGGTCATGCCGACGGTAACGCCGACCGATTGCCCCAACCCCTTCGTGGACATCAACAACAACGTGTTCTACTATGCCATCCACTACCT
>QHBQ01000361.1 GCA_003243865.1 Candidatus Chloroheliales bacterium
TCAAGAACCTGACCCACGGTAATGCGAACATGGATGTGCTGGTCAGCATCGGCACCACCGCTGCCTTCGCCTATAGTGTCTACAACACCTTCTTCTTTGTGCAGCCAATGGGTGCAATGGGCATGAGCAGCCCGGGTGCGGTCTACTATGACACCACTGCGGTGATTATTACGCTCATCCTGCTAGGCCGTTACATCGAAATGTCGGCGCGGCGCAGCACTACCGAGGCGATCACCAAGCTGGTCGGGCTGCAAGCCAAGACGGCACGGGTGCTGCGGCGCGGGGTCGAGCAGGAGGTGGCGCTATCCGAGGTGTTGGTCGGCGATACGCTGGTAGTGCGCCCCGGCGAGAAGATTCCTACCGACGGCGTGGTGGTCGAGGGCCGCTCGGCGGTGGATGAGGCGATGATGACCGGCGAGAGCCTGCCGGTAGACAAACAGCCGGGCGATAAGGCTTATGGCGCGACGATGAACACCCAGGGCGTCCTGCACATCCGGGCAACCGCAGTGGGGCGCAAGACGCTGCTGGCGCAGATTGTGCGGATGGTCGAGGAGGCCCAGGGCAGCAAAGCACCGCTGCAAGACTTGGCCGATAAAGTGGCGAGCGTGTTCGTGCCGGTGGTGCTGGGCATTGCCGCGCTGACCTTCATCGCCTGGCTGCTGTTCACTGGCGACCTGCCCCGCGCGCTAATCAACACCGTCGCGGTGCTGGTCATCGCCTGCCCCTGCGCAATGGGTCTGGCGACCCCGACCGCAATCATGGTTGGCACCGGGCGCGGCGCAGCGGCGGGGGTGCTGATCAAAGGCGGCAGCAGCCTGGAGCGGGCCAGGGAAGTTACCGCCATCGTGCTGGACAAGACCGGCACGGTAACGGCGGGCAAGCCACAGCTGACCGATATTGCCACCTTCAATGGCTATTCGGAAAATGACGCGCTCGCGCTGGCAAGCGCAGTGGAGCACAACTCCGAACACCCGGTCGCTCGCGCCATCGTCGAAGGCGCAGCCGGACGCGGCGTAACCAATATGCCCAAGAGCAGCGACTTCACTGCGCTAGCGGGCATGGGGGTGCGGGCCAGCGTGGATGGCCGCAGCGTGATGCTCGGCACTCGCAAGCTGATGCAGGAGAACGGCGTGGACGTAAACCAGGCCCGTATAGAGGGGTGGGAGCAGGCTGGTAAGACCGCAATGCTGATGGCGGTGGACGGCAAGCTGGTTGCGGTGCTGGCGGTGGCCGACACGATCAAGCCGGATGCGCCGCAGGCGGTGCGCGAACTCAAGGCGCTGGGTCTCAAAGTGACAATGCTGACCGGCGACAACCGCCTTACCGCCGAGACAATCGCGCGGCAGGCGGGCATCGAAGAGGTACTCAGCGAAGTGTTGCCCGACCAGAAGGCTGCCGAGGTCAAGCGGCTGCAGGCAACGGGCGAGAAGGTGGCGATGGTCGGCGACGGCATCAACGACGCGCCCGCGCTAGCCCAGGCCGATCTCGGCGTGGCGATTGGCACCGGCACCGATGTGGCAATTGCCGCCTCAGACATCACCCTGGTGAGCGGCGACCTGCGTAAGGTGGCAACCGCCATCGCTCTCAGCCGCGCCACGGTGCGCACCATCAAGGGCAACCTGTTCTGGGCTTTCATCTACAACGTCATCGGCATCCCCTTTGCCATGCTTGGCCTGCTCAACCCGATGATTGCCGCCGGAGCAATGGCCTTCAGTTCCATCTTCGTTGTAACTAACTCGCTCAGGTTGCGCTCGGCGAAGCTGGTCGCTAAGGAGTAGCGTGGCGAAGAAGGCAGGGTTCTTCGACTGGGTGGTGAGCCTGGCGGCGCGGCTGGCGGCGAACTGTTGCAGAAGTATCACGAGGACAGGAGGATCAACTGGGGGTGCTGGGGCTGGTGCTGAATATACTAGTGATTTGGAACACGCGCTACATCGCTATGGCACTGGAGGCGATGCGAACGAAAGGGCTGGAGGTACTTGAGGAAGACGTGGCGCGGCTCTCCCCGCTGGTGCATGGACACATCAATATGTTGGGCCGATATAACTTCAACCTACCCGAAGCCCTCCGGCGCGGAGAGCAACGGCCCTTGCGCGATCAGACAATCCTGAGGATTATTCACTGTAGTAGTTACTACGAGTGGCCGTTACTAGCGTACAAATCTGTTCCAATCCTCCTCACAGGCCATCAGCGCCTGAGCGAAGATGGCACCCGCAGCATCACCTATCTGGCGGTGGGCAACGTGCTGCGTGAACTCGCAAAGCGAGGGCGGCTAGCGGTTCAGCGGGATGGGCATCGCCTGCTGTATCGGCTGTGCGGGCCGAATGATGATGCGCCTCCTACTCTCCTATCCCCAGCTGCTACCACCACTCCGCGCCTCAGACGAATGTCACTGCACAGAGTTGATGTGCTGCTCACCCCGCTTGAAGGGGAAGTGCTAGCGGCGATCAGGAAGATAGGCACTACCAATCTTGACCAGCTCTACCGGGCGCGGCCAGGTGGCAGGGGGTTCACCTATGCCGAGGTGGTTCGGGCAGTGCATAGCCTGGTTCAGCATCGGCTGGTTAGCCGCGTTCACGAGCGAAACCGATACTTCTATCAGGTGGAGGAGTTGGTCGGCAGCTCGATGGGGGTAGGGTATAATACTGTCTACATATCGCGGGAGTACACGGGGACAAGCACCATGCGAGAGCAAGCTATTTAGTAGGCATTCGGCACGGGCGCAGGGCGGATTGACGGGCATAAGGCGATGGGCGTTGCAGTGCGTCATCGTCAACTGTATTATAGCCGACCAGGAGCGCGATGATAGCAAGTATAGCTGCCAGAGCAAGCAGACGGCGAATCGTAAGCTTCCCTTTAATAACTTGAACCTGCTAGTTCGTCCCCATATGCATAGCGCAAGCAGCCAGGAGCGGCTACTTCTGGTTAGACCCATTCAGGTTCAGATGGTTCTGCGCTTCATACTCGGTAAACTCACGTCTCAGACTCTCAATGAACGAGGCATAGCCATCCATCTCCAGCTTTCGCACGCGAGGGTCTTCCCCATCATCTTTCGCTGACAGGCGCGCCAACTTCTTTTCAAATGTTGCGATCCACTCTTTGGTGGCTTCATACTGCTCAGGTGTGGTGATCATTACTGGCCGCTCATGAACTCGCAGTTACTTTTACTCGGCTCCGACCAGGTTGAGGTGGTGCACTGCCTCATATTCAGTGAGTTCTTCTCGTAGGCTCTCAATGAACGAGGCATAGCCATCCATCTCCAGCTTTCGCACGCGAGGGTCTTCCCCAGCGTCTTTCGCAGACAATCGCTTCAGATTACTCTCAAATTTTGCTACCCACTCCTGGGTGGCTTGGTATTGTTCAGGTGTGCTAATCACCTTTGCTCGGCTCCTATGAGGTCGAGGTGATGCTCTGC
>QHBQ01000198.1 GCA_003243865.1 Candidatus Chloroheliales bacterium
TCTATCCAATTAACCTTATAACCCAAACAAAAGGAGAGTGTAGCAATGAGTGACGTAAAGTTGAACCTGCCGGACATGGATTGTGACCACTGCGTGCAGCGCGTTACCAAAGCGGCCCAAGAGCTTCCCGGCGTAGAGGATGTCAAGGTTAGCCTAGCTGACAAGCAAGCCGAAATCCGCTACGATGGCTCAAAGGTAAACGAGCAGCAAATCCGCGCTGCGCTAGAGGAGGCTGGCTACCCTCCCGCCCAGTAAGCGGTAGGTATTATCTTGGGGCGGGTTGCCTCTGGTGGCCAGCCCCCCGGGAAAGGAAGAAGTGCGATGCAACAGCAAACAACCGCCGATGCGCTCAAGCGGCTGAACTATATCGAAGGCCACCTCAGCGGCATCCGCAAGATGATTGAAAGCGACCAGTATTGCGTGGACGTCCTGAAGCAGACCTATGCAGTGCGCAAGGCGATCGAGAAGCTCGAAGCGTTGCTGCTCGAAGGCCACCTGCAAAGCTGCGTGCCGCAGGCGATCTCTGAAAATCGCACTAAGCAGGTAGTTGGTGAACTGGTCGAGCTATATCAGTTGGCGGGCAAGTAGTCTGCCGCCTGGTTGCACAGGCAAGAGGACACATACATGGTAATTGAAACTAACAGGCAAGAGAAGAACTACACGCCGATCCAGCTAGAGGAACAGGCAAAGGTGCAGCAGGACGAGCAGTCGCAGATCGAACTGGCAATCAGCGGCATGACCTGCGCCAGTTGCGTCCGCCACGTCGAGCGGGCGTTGAACAAAGTGCCAGGCGTGAGCCGGGCAGCGGTCAACCTTGCCACCGAGCGGGCGGCTGTCGCTTATGACCCGCGCCTGGTCGGGCTGGACGAGTTGCAGACGGCGGTCGAGAAGATTGGCTATGGGGCAGCGCCGCTGGCTGCTGAGCGTGAGCTTGGCGCGGATGCCAACGCCGAGCAGAAGGCGGCGCAGCAAGAGGAGTCGCGCAAGCTACGAGGCAACCTCATTTTTGCCATCGCCCTGACCGTGCCGGTGCTGATCATCAGTATGTTCCTGATGGGAACGAACATCCCCTTCTTCAGCGCGAACATCAACTACATCCTGCTGATTCTGACCCTGCCGGTCTGGCTGGTCTGCGGCTGGCGCTTCCACAGCAGTGCGGTCAAGAACATAATCCACGGTAACGCGAACATGGATGTGCTGGTCAGCATCGGCACCACTGCCGCCTTCGCCTACAGCGTCTACAACACCTTCTTCTCCACGCGACCAATGAGCGCAATGGGCATGAGCAGTCCAGGGGCGGTCTACTACGACACTACCGCAGTGATTATCACCCTCATCCTGCTGGGCCGCTACATTGAATCGTCGGCCAGACGCCGTACCACCGATGCAGTTACCAAGCTAATCGGGCTGCAAGCCAAGAGCGCGCGGGTGCTGCGGCGGGGGGTTGAGCAAGAGCTGCCGCTGTCCGCGGTGCTGGTTGGCGATACACTGGTGGTGCGCCCCGGCGAGAAGATCCCCACCGATGGCGTGGTAATCGAGGGTCGCTCGGCGGTGGATGAGGCGATGATGACCGGCGAGAGCCTGCCGCTAGATAAACAGCCTGGCGACAAGGTATATGGCGCGACGATGAACACGCAAGGCATCTTGTACGTGCGGGCAACGGCGGTGGGGCGTAAGACGCTGCTGGCGCAGATTGTGCGGATGGTTGAAGAGGCCCAGGGTAGCAAAGCGCCGCTGCAAGACCTTGCCGATAAGGTGGCGAGCGTGTTCGTGCCGGTGGTACTGGGTATCGCCGCGCTCACCTTCATCGGCTGGCTGGCCTTCAGCGGCGATCTGCCCCGCGCACTAATCAACACCGTCGCGGTGCTGGTCATCGCCTGCCCTTGCGCGATGGGTCTGGCAACACCCACCGCCATCATGGTTGGCAGCGGGCGCGGTGCGGCGGAGGGCATCCTGATTAAGGGTGGCACCAGCCTGGAGCGGGCCAGGGAAGTTACCGCTATCGTGCTGGACAAAACCGGCACAGTGACGGCGGGCAAGCCACAGTTGACCGATGTCGCCACCTTTAACGGCTACTCGGAGAATGACGCTCTCGGACTGGCTGCCGCAATCGAGCGTAACTCCGAACACCCGCTCGCGCGTGCGATCGTCGAAGGGGCTGGCGAACGGGGCGTAACCAGCCTCCCCAAGAGCCAGGACTTCATCGCCCTGGCGGGCATGGGGGTGCGAGCCAGCGTGGATGGTCATAGCGTGCTGCTAGGCACCCGCAAGCTGATGCAGGAGTATGGTGTAGACATATCGCTAGAAGGTATAGAAACATGGGAAAGTGCAGGCAAGACCGCGATGCTGATGGCGGTAGATGGCAAGCTGGCATTGGCGCTGGCGGTGGCTGACACAATCAAGCCAGAAGCAGCGGAGGCAGTGCGCGAGTTCAAGGCGCTGGGTCTCAAGGTGACGCTGCTGACCGGTGACAACCGCCTTACTGCGGAGGCGATTGCGCGTCAAGCGGGCATCGCCCAGGTAATCAGCGAAGTGCTGCCAGATCAAAAGGCCGCAGAAGTCAAGCACCTGCAAGCGGCGGGCGAGAAGGTGGCGATGGTTGGCGACGGCATCAACGACGCGCCCGCGCTGGCTCAGGCCGACCTTGGGGTGGCGATTGGCAGCGGCACCGATGTAGCGATTGCCGCCTCGGACATCACCCTGGTCGGCGGCGACTTGCGCAAGGTGGCAACCGCTATCGGCCTCAGCCACGCCACGGTGCGCACCATCAAGGGCAACCTGTTCTGGGCCTTCATCTACAACGTTATCGGTATCCCCTTTGCCATGCTTGGCTTCCTCAACCCGATGATTGCGGCGGGGGCGATGGCTTTCAGTTCCATCTTCGTCGTCACCAACTCGCTGCGACTGCGCTCGGCGAAGCTGG
>QHBQ01000290.1 GCA_003243865.1 Candidatus Chloroheliales bacterium
ATGTCCGCTTCGCCCATCGGCCGGATTAGCATCGCGCCGCTCCTTGCTTTTTCGTTCAGGTTGGGGTATAATAATCGTCGCTACGCACTATGATGGGCGTCGCATTCTTGCGCCCTTAAAGCGTGCGTTTTGTTTTGCACTACCCCTCACCCTAACTCTCTCCCCCAACGGGCGAGGGGATGAAGAATTATTTGGATAAGTTGCGCAGGCCCGCTGCGCTCGATGGAGGCAAATAGTTTGGCAAATAAGCAGGCTGCCCTGAAGGCGATGCGCTCATCCGAGCGCAAGCGCGTTCGCAACAAGACAACTAAGTCGAAGATCAAAACCCTGATTACCCGCACCGAGCGGCAGATTCACGGGCATGGCGTTGGCAAGGCGGCGATTGCTCCAAACCTGGAAGATGCCACCGCCTCGCTGCACGATGCGCAGAAGGCGCTCGACAAGGCTGCCTCCAAGGGCATCATCCACAAGAACCAGGCTGCCCGCCGCAAATCCCGCCTGATGCACAAGTTGAGCAAGGCGGAGGGATATACGCCCGCTGCCGCAGGCTAAAGATTAAAGATTAAGGATTAAAGATTAAAGATAAAGCCTTGCCTTTGAGGCTTTGTCGTTCGCCCCTGAAGATTATCTTCAGGGGCAATTTGCTTTTATCTACTCATGCCTCATGCCTCGTGCCTCATGCCTAGCCCTAGCGGCAAATGTCGGCGACCAACAGTTCCAGCCCCAGTTCGGGCGTGACCAGGCTACGCTTGGCGGCGGCGTCGAAGGTGAGCAGGCGATGGTGGATATCCTTTAGCTGCTCGATGCTAAAGGCGCGGCTCTGCTCGGCGCTCTTCTGCGCCACGAACGGTGACATCCCCACCCGCGCGGCAATCTCGGCGGGGCGCATCCGCTTACGGTCAAGCTCCTTCACCTGCAAGAGGTTGCGGAACTGCCAGGCGATCGTACCCAGCAACTCGAAGGGGTGGTGGCCGCTCGCAAACATTTGCTCCAGCATCGTCAGTGCGATCTTGCTGTCGCGCTCGGCCATCGCGTTGACCATCCTGAACACGTCCTCCTGCACGCTGGCGGGGGTGAGCAGCCGCACCGTAGCGGCGTCAATCCGCCCGCCCTCGCCCGCATAGGTCGCCAGCTTGCCAAGCTCCTGCACCAGTTGGCTGCGGTCATCTTCGGGGCTGAGGTCGGCGGTGAGCAAATCCACTGCGCTCTTGTCAATCTGCGCCCCCTGGCTGCGCGCCTCATCCTCGACCCAGCGGGCCAGGGCAAGACCCTGCGGCGCGAGGCAGGGAATCTGCTCGCCTTTCAGGTATTTGGTGAGCGGGTTGTTGCGCGGCAGGTTCAGCTTCCAGCCCAGCTTGCCCTTCTCCTTCACCGGCATCACCGCATCACGGGTAATGATCACCGCGCTGTCCGGCGCTTCGTTGAGCAGCCTGCCGATCACGTCTACCGCGCTGGCTGAAGCGGCTGCTGCCTTGCTGCGCTTGCCCTTCGCGGGCGGGGCTAGCTGGCTGGCGGCTGGCTCGTCTTCGATGCTCTCCTCCGCCTCATTACTCATATCGCTGATAGCCTCGACCTGGCTCTTACCGCCCTTGCCGAAGCGGGTGAGCAATCCGTCAATGACGATCACCCGCCGCTCGCCGAGGAAAGGCATCGCCTGCACCGCCTGGGCCAACTGCTCGGCGCTTACCCGTTGCCCGTCGAGGCGTAGCAGATTGAAGTCGCGCCCACCCTGCTCCAGCGGCAGGTAGGTGTCGAGCAGCCGCTTGGTCTCCGCATCCATGCTGTAGCGGTCGGGGCCGTAGAGGATAAATAGGGGCATAGTCTACTCCATAAAACAGGCAAAAAGAAACCCCACCTGTGCCGTGTGTTTACGCCGTCTTGAACCTGTCAGCGAAGACAGGTGGGAGCGTCTCTTAAGGCTCATGGGCTACCGACTCTAAGTTCGGCCTGCCCAACCCCCCAGTCAGACCTGCTCCCGACGTAAGCTTGTTGGAACAAAACTTCGTAGAACATCACGAACACCGCAGGGTGTCTAGTGGCCTTATTATACACCAACTGAGGCTAAAAGGCAAGCGCGGAAGTTATTGCCCGTTCACCTTATCGGGCTGAATCACGTACATTAGCCGATTCTGTGGGACGTTACCGTATGACTGATAAACCGGTTCGCCCCTATACTTCATGGATAGGCTGTTGATATGGTCGCGGGCGCCGTGGCTCTCATCCTTAATCTCGGCGATGTGGCCCTGGACTTCGACCCAGTGATAGGGACTCTGCGGGTCAATGATCAGCACTGTTACTTTGCTACCCTCGTTCATGTTGCGAGCCTTCTTGGTGTTGTCGGGAGAATTGACGCGGACGTGGCCGCTTTCGAGGTCGCACCATACCGGAACAGTGTGCGGCTGACCGTCTGGATTGATGGTGCTGAGTGCGCATAGGATCGGGCGCTCGAACAAGTCGCGGGTTGATTCTGGGATTTGTGAGGTCATGGCTAATATCCTTTCATTTATTGGAGGTTTTACTTTGATAACTTTATTTCAGCCTTGGCCCTTATTCGTGGGTCAGGCTGCTCATGCTTTCACCTTGTGTTCAAGGCAATAATCATTATACCTTATTTATGGGTGGAGTTCTAGAGTGGAGTGCAGCGTGACTCTGCTTTGGTTCTAAAGTCTGATGCTTGCTGCGGCAGATTCGTTTATAATCAGCAGCGACGAGTTGTCTCGCCGAATAAACATAGAGGAGGAAACAGGTGAACAGTGTTAGCTACGGTGTCGAGGTACTGAAGCGGGG
>QHBQ01000031.1 GCA_003243865.1 Candidatus Chloroheliales bacterium
ATGGCGTAGTAGAAGACGTTGCCATTGATGTCCACGAAGGGGTTCGGGCAATCGGTAGGCGTTGCACTTGCCGCTGGCGTGTTGGTGGGTCTGGCGGGGGTATCGGTGGGACCGCCTGGTGTGTTGGTCGGCGCGGGCGTGTCGGTTGAGCCAGCCGGAGTGTTCGTCAGCGTTGGCGTGTCAGTGTCGGTTGGCGTATCCGTCGGCGGCAGCGTGCCAGTTGGCGTGCTGAACGGCGTGCTGGTAATGGTCGGCGGCCCGCTCGTAGCCGTTGCTGGCACGCTAGTGGCGGTGGCTGTGTTGATAGGCGGCACTGAAGTAGCGGTTCTGGTTGCTGTCGGGGGCACAGCCGTGTTAGTCGCCGTGTTGGTCGGGGGCACAGCCGTGCTAGTGGCAGTGTTGGTGGCAGGTAGCGGTGTGCTGGTGCGGGTCGGCGTGCCGGTCGGTGGCACAGGTGTGCTGGTAGCAGTGCTAGTTGGCGTATTGGTGCGGGTCGGCGTGCCGGTCGGTGGCACTGGCGTGTTGGTCGGGGTGTTCGTTGCTGTCGGCGTGTTGGTGCGCGTCGGCGTGTTAGTGTTCGTCGGCGTACTCGTAGGTGTGCTGGTAATTGCCGGTGTGTTGGTCACGGCCGGGGTGGGGGTATTGGTCGCACCGGGCGGCGTGGTGGGAGTGATGGTTGGTGTGCTGGTAGCAGTGTTAGTTGGCGGCACAGGTGTGCTGGTAGCAGTGCTAGTTGGCGTATTGGTGCGGGTCGGCGTGCCGGTCGGTGGCACTGGCGTGTTGGTCGGGGTGTTCGTTGCTGGCACGCTAGTGGCGGTGGCCGTGCTGGTTGGTGGCACCAGGGTAGCGGTACTGGTTGCGGTTGGCGGCACTGGCGTGCTGGTCACGGTGCTGGTCGGTGGCACTGTTGTGCTGGTGCGCGTTGACGTGTTGGTGGCAGGCGGCGTGTTAGTCGCGGTGCTAGTTGGCGGCACTGGCGTGTTCGTCGCGGTGCCGGTTGGTGGCACTGCCGTGCTAGTGGCAGTGTTGGTAGCGGTGCTAGTCGGAGGCACCGGCGTATTAGTAGCGGTGCTAGTCGGAGGCACTGCGGTGCTGGTCGGCGTGTTCGTGCGCGTCGGCGTGCTGGTTGGTGGCACTGGCGTGTTAGTAGCGGTGCTAGTCGGCGGCACTGGCGTGTTGGTAGCGGTACTAGTTGCAGTCGTCGTGCTGGTACTCGTCGCGGTGCTAGTCGGTGGCATTGGTGTGCTGGTACTCGTTGGCGTGTTCGTGGCCGTACTTGTACTCGTCGGCGTATTGGTGCGCGTCGGCGTGTTAGTTAGGATGTTGGTTGGCGTGCTGGTCGGAGTGTTGGTTGACGTTGGCGTGTTGGTAGCCGTGTTGGTTGCGATCGGCGTGTTTGTTGGCGTGTTGGTGCGCGATGGTGTGTTGGTTGGCGTTGGTGTGTTCGTCGGTGTACTTGTTGAAGTGTGCGTTGGTGTGTTCGTCGGCGTGGCTGTCGGCGTATTGATGGGAGGGGTAAAGTCCTGTTGGTAGCCGACGGCAAGGGCGTAGTTGGGCGAGGCGGCGTTGCCCGCGAGGCCCTGCCCGAAGGTGGCACTGCTGAGGGTATAGCTGGGCGAGGCGAGACCTTCACCACCTGCGGCCCCGAACTGATACCAGCTAATATCGTAGTTGGGCGAACTGGCCGCCAGCACGGTGCCACTAAGCAGCAGGGCTAGCATTACCCCCGATAGGCTACGAGCAAGGTGGCGGCGTTTTGGTGCGTTCATTGTTGTTTCCTTTCTTGCAGAGTGAAGATTGTAGAGTGTAAAATGTAGAATGTAGGTGGGTGTTCGCACTTCATCATTCTACATTCCACCTTCACTTGAGATTGACGAACACCGTCACGTAGCCATCCTTGTCGGGTGGGCTGGCAACCTTGCCGATGGGGTACTTGCTGTCGTCACTAGCGAGGGCGGCGTTGCCCGCCGCATCAAGGATGATGCGGTCGCCGATTGCCCCTCCCGCCACTTTCATGTGTACTTGGCCGAGGACCACCGCACTGAGGACATCGCCCGACCCAAAGCTGGTGGCCTGCTCGTCCACTTGCCAACCGCCGTGACCGTCTTTCTCGGTGCCGATTTTCTTCATCCGATACTGCACCACGCCGACGGCGGCTTTGGCATTAGTGGCAGTGGCCTTGACCACGCCGAGGGTGGGGGTGCCATCCACCGTCTCGTTGTTGCCGTCCATCGCTACCACATCACCGGGGTGCAGCGGCGCAGTGCCGTGGTACTTGACCTGGATATCGTAGAACGCGCTGGCGCAGCAGCCGCCGGTCGCCACTACCTTGCCCTTGACGAGGACAGAGACATCGGTGGTACTGTTCGAATCGAAGTAGCCGGAGAAGCCACCTGGCCCGCCGCTGGTAGGAGCGTAGGAGTAGATACCATACTGCGTGGCAATGCCACCGCCGTCGTTGTTGAAGTAGCCACCGTAGCCAATGTTGCCGCCGGTGGAGGATGTCTGGGCTGCGATGCCGTACTGCGTGCCGCTGCCGCCACCGCTGTTGGCGAAGTAGCCACCATAGCCATTGGTGCCGCTGACGGAAGTTGTTTCACCGCGGATGCCGAACTGCTGGCCGCTGCCGCCACCGTGATTCAAGAAGTAGCCGCCGTAGCTATTATAGGTGCCACCGGTCGAGTAGCTGTCGGCGTACACCCCGTACTGCTGGCCGCCCCCGCCCCCGAAGTTGATGAAGCGCCCCGCGGAGGAGGTCTGGCTGCTGCCGCTGGAATGAACTTCAGCATGAACCCCCTCTTGGTAACCGCTGCCGCCGCCGTTGTTGTAGAAGAGACCTCCATAACCGCTGGTATTGCCGCTGGAGCTGGAGCTACCATTAACGCCAATTGTGCCGGTGAACACGCCGCCCGCACCGCCGCTAGCTCCGCTCTGGCCGACTACGCCCGCGCTCTGCTGCTGGTTGGTGTTGCTGCTGGAGTTGCCATACAGACCATAGCCAGGGCTGTCGGCGAAAACCCCGTACTGCTGGCCGCCCCCGCCTCCGAAGTTGATGAAGCGCCCCGCGGAGGAGGTCTGGCTGCTGCCGTTGGAGTGAACTTCAGCATGAACCCCCTCTTGGTAACCGCTGCCACCACCGTTGTTGTAGAAGAGACCTCCATAACCGCTGGTATTGCCGCTGGAGCTAGCCAGCCCATTCACGGCAGTCGCACCCTGAGCATAAAGTCCGGCGTTGTTGCTGCTGCTAAGGTCGGTATTGATGGCGTTGACTACCCCGTAGCGGTCGCTTGTCCCGCTGTAGCTGCCCGATACCACCGCACCCGCAGCGAGGGACATGGCGTAGGGGCTGGCGGTGAGCAACAGGCGGGGGGTCATCTCTGGGTCGCTGCCCACCTGCACGCCGAGGTAGAGGCTGTTCGCAAATTGGGCAACGATGGAAGGGTCTATCGTTGTGCCACTACCCACTTGGTAGGTGAGCAGTCCTTGCGCGTTGGGGGTGATGCTGACTGGCCCCTCGGTAAAGATGGCAGTGCCGCCGCTGGGAACGGTGTAGATGCGGAAGGTGAAGTTGGTGGGGCTGGTTATCGGCTGCCCGCTAGGGTTGGTGAGGCGGGCCTGGAAGGTAATCTTGTAGGGAGCCTGGTCGTTGGGGCGGCTGAGAGTGGCGCTGAAGCCGCTGCCTGCGCCCGGCTTGGCCGCCTGCGCGGGGGATTGGCGGGGGGCAGTCTGTGCGCCCGCGCCTGCGCTCTGGCTGAGGAGCAGCGCGAGGGCTAGCAGGACGATTGCCGAAGCGAGAAGACGATTGGTTTTCACGGTAGTTTTCCTTTCTAGTGAGATGATAGATGAAAGATGAAAGATGAAAGAGGGCCGAGGAGACAACTCCGCTTTATCTTTAATCTTTAATCCTTAATCTTTAATCTGCTACTTGAGGTTGACGAACACAGTCACGTAGCCACCCTTGTCGGGCTGGCTCACTGCTCTGCCGATGACATAATCGCCAGCCTTTGCTCGGCTCAGGCTGCCATCAGCCGCGAGGGTCACGTGGTCGCCGAACTGCACGCCGCTGGCCTTCATCTGTACTTGGCCCATCACCACGACGCTGAGGGTGTCGCCGGGCTGAATGGTGTTGGCCTTGCCATCAATGTGCCAGCCGCTGGAGTCTAGTGTCTTGCCATCATTGGTGGTCTCCTTGTGTTCCTGCCAGTACATCCGGTTCTGGGCCGCACCCATGGCCATCTGAGCGTTCTGGGCGGTGGCCTTGACCACACCGAGCGTCGCTTCACCATGTACCTGATGGTTGTTGCCATCGAAGGCAAGCACATCACCAGGGCGAAGCGGTTCGCTGCCGTGATATTCAACCACCATGTCGTAGGAGGTGTGGGTGTCGAAGCTGAGGGCGCTGACGTGACCCCGAGCGTAGACTGAGGTATAATTGCTCGAGATATTGTAAGCATAGAAGTAGCCATCGTAGCTTGGGTTGTAGGCAGGGTCAGGGCCATGGCCACCTTGCGCATAGATACCATAACCACCGCCATCTGTCGCCGTCCCATCGGCACCATAGAAAGCCCCCCCATCTCCGCCAGAAGTGCCAGTGCCACCTCTCCCTTCGATGCCAGTTCCCCCGTTATTGCCACCGTGAGCAAGCACCCCTACATTGCTGATGCCTCCAAGGGCATATACACCAGCAGAAGTGCCATAGAATTGCCCACCGTTTTGGCCGTAGCCGACCACGCCAAAAGCACCGGTGAATACCCCGCCTACACCGATGTTGAGGTCGGTACTCTGCCCCACTACGCCAGCGCTCTGCTGTTGGGCGGTGCTGGCGTTTGAACTGGCGAACAGGCCATAGCCGGAACTGTCGGCCAGCACCCCATACTGCTGGCCGCTGCCGCCACCGTGGTTCACGAAGGAGCCGCCGTAGCCATTAGTGCCGCCGCTCGAGTAGCTGTCGGCGTACACCCCGTACTGCGGACCACTGCCACCGCCGAAGTTGAGGAAGCGACCTGCGGACGAGGCAAGGTTACTGCCGCTGGAATGAACCTCAGCATGAACCCCCTCTTGGTAACCGCTGCCACCGCCGTTGTTGTAGAAGAGACCTCCATAACCGCTGCGGTTGCCGCTGGAGCTGGAGCTACCGTTAACGCCAATGGTGCCGGTGAACACCCCGCCTGCGCCGTTTGTAGCGCCACTCTGTCCCACTACGCCTGCGCTCTGTTGGATGTTGTTAGCATTGTCGGACTGACCGTAGAGCCCCCAGCCGCTCCTGGCGTGTCCATATACGCCGTAGCGGTTCACTCCAGCAGGGCTGTTGTTGTTGTCAAAGTAGCCACCGTAGCTATCCTGGCTGCCGTCGGAGCTGGAGGAGCCATAGATGCCGGTTGCACCTTTGCCGTATAGCCCGGCGTTGCTGGAGTCGCTAACGTCGGTATTGATGCCGTTGAGGACACCGTAGTAGGCTTGATCTCTCTGATTCAGCGCACCATTGATAGTCGCGCCCGGAGCAAGGGACATAGCGTAGGGGCTGGCGGTGAGCAGCAGGCGGGGGGTCATCTCCGGGTCGCTGCCCACCTGCACACCAAGGTAGAGGGTACCCGCGAACTGGGCAACGATAGAGGGGTCAATCGGGGTGGCACTGCCGACTTGGTAGGTGAGCAGTCCTTGCGCGTTGGGGGTGATGCTGACTGGCCCCTCGGTAAAGATAGCAGTGCCGCCGCTTGGAACGGTGTAGAGGCGGAAGGTGAAGTTGGTGGGGCTGGTAATCGGCTGGCCGCCGGGGTTGGTAAGTCGGGCCTGGAAGGTAATCTTGTAGGGAGCCTGGTCGTTGGGGCGGTTGAGCTTGGCGCTGAAGCCGCTAGCTACGCCCGGCTTGGCGGCCTGCGTGGGGTATTGGCTGGGGGAAGTCTGTGCGCCCGCGCCTGCGCTCTGGCTGAGAAGCAGCGCGAGGGCTAGCAGAGTGATTGCCGATGCGAGAAGACGATTGGTTTTCACAGTAGTGTTCCTTTCTTTGTATAACTGGTCAGATGTCGGTAGCTGGTCGTCGCCGAGCGGCAAGGGCGCGGGCGTTGCCGTACCGCCGCGCCGCAGGGCGATGAAATCCACAAGGTCTTCGAGGCTGGTGAAGTAGAGGTGGGGGCCAGCGGGGACGTGTTCCACCGAGCCGCGCCACTGCGCAGCATGGCTGGCGTCGCCTGCTTCCAGCCAGACGCGCACGATGAACAGATGACGCACGTACCCTGACATAGCCTCTCCCTAATTCAACCCTCGATTTGACCTTATGAGGAGATTATAGCCAGAGATCGTCCAAAAAACGTCCATATAGGTGTGTAGTAGGAAAGGAGGGGATTTGGGCTGGAGGTGAGATGGCAAAGCGGGCGCATATGGCGCGCACCCACCCCTAGCCCCTACCGGTGGGAGGGGGGCTAAGGGATAGCTGGGGGTGGGGAGGTATAGGCGGGCCACTCGTCGCGCTCGTAGGCGGCGAGTACATCACGGTGGTAGGGTGCATTGAGAAAGGTGGTGCGCCACTCGTCGCCGGGCAAAACAGCCAACTCTCGCTCTGCCGCTGCCATTTTCTCTTCAAGGGCAGCATAGGCTTGGAGCATATAATCACGCGCCACTTCAATCCGACCTGCTGCCCGTTCTACGCAAGCGTTCACCCAGTTAACAGACACGGGGTTGAAAACTTTGGACGGGTCGTTACTATATAGGGTTAGGGCGAGTGCGGCATCGTTATGCTGCCGCGCTGAGGCCAGGTCGCCCAGGTGCAAATAGGCGAGTGCGAGGAGGTCATGCTCAAGATATTCATCAAAATCGCGGGCGGCACTGTTGGCCTGCAGCGCTAGAGTAGCGGTCAAATGTTCGATTGCTTCTTTTGGCTGGCCTTGCCACAATTCCACTGCGCCAATGGTGGAAAGTAGAACGGCTTCAAACTGGGTATGCTGAACGTAGTCAAGCAAAGCCAAGCCTTGCTTTGCGCTGGCTATAGCTAGTGTGTAATCGTTTAGTTGTACTGCCATGATTGCAATGTTCATAGCAGCAATAAGCAACCTCTGCTTATTCTCCAGCTTTTGGTAGAGGGCTTGCGCTTGTTGAAAAGCCTTAAGACTGTCACGGTAGCGGCCAAATCGGTTGAAGACAGCGCCGAGAATACCAGTTATCCTGGCCTCACCTTCAAGATTGCCCAGTTGTGCGTAGAGCCTTTTTGCTGCAAAATAATGTTCCAAGGAGGGCGTAAAATCACTGAGCGAGTAATTAGCCATAACCACCATTAGATGGCTATCGGCCTCACCCTTGCGGTCGTGCATGAGCTGGTAAAGCGTCAACAACTGGGTTGCTAGCTGAAGCTCCTTAGCGTAGTTCGCCTGCCAACGGGCAACTTTGGCCGTCGCTGTTAGTACCCGTGCCTGCAAGGCTGGACTGTCAATGTCGGTAAGCAAGGCGGTAGCCTGAGCCAGCAGCGCATCCATATCGCTGAACTCATCACGCTCGGTCAAATAGTCTACAATCAGGCAGTAGCAGTCAACCTGCGCGGCGAGGTCGCCAAGTTGCTGATAGATGCTGATTGCTTGCTCCAGCGGCGGGCGAATAGCGGGGTCATTGCTGCGCCGAAAGTGATAGAGAGCCTGTGCCTGCAGAGCCACTGCCTGCCAACGCAACTTGCCACCAGCGGCGCAGTCAGTTAGTTCGTCAATAAATCGCGCTTGGCTCTCACGTTCACCCAA
Organism: Candidatus Chloroheliales bacterium; assembly: GCA_003243865.1. The sequence continues at coordinate 7,722 of QHBQ01000031.1, forward strand.
CACGTCTTGCAGGTCAATCTGGCGGCGCAACACTTCGCAAATGAGGTCATCATCGCCCAATTCCTCAGCAATCTCGGTCATCAGGCTCAGGTCGGCCTGCTGCTCCTCGCGGCTGCCGTGGCGATGGTAGATGCTCTCGCGCAGGGCGAGGGCATCAAAGCGGAGATGGAGGTCATCGCTCAGTTCCAGCACCCTACTGATGGCAGCCAGCGCCTCCTCATCGGCGTAGACGGTGAGGGCATGACGAGCGGCCTTCAGGTAGTAGGAAACTGCAGCGGCAGGGTCGTCGCCCAGGTCGAAGTGACGAGCGATAGTGGCGACCAGTTCATCGCCGAATGTGGAGTAGAGTTCCTCCATCACGCGGGCGGTGCGGCGGTG
>QHBQ01000244.1 GCA_003243865.1 Candidatus Chloroheliales bacterium
CCCCGCTGGCTGGCATCGTAGAGTAGGTAGTAATCCTGCTGCGTGCCGTGCCATACATCGGTGATGTTCGGCTCGTTCCACACCTCCCAGTATTGTATCCCCCGCCGCTGCTCGATGTTGTAGTGGTAGACGGTATCATACACCAGTTGCTCCCACTGGTCATAGATACGCGGCGGACTGACGTTGGCTCCCTCCGCACCGGGCCGGGCGGTCAATGCGGGTGGCATATAGCTGAGGTCCATCAGCGGCTGGGCGTCCATCGCCTCGATGTCGCTTACCACCGCGTCCAGCCCGCTCCAGTTGTAGAACATCTTGCCCTCGGCGTCAAAGTTGACCACGTTGTAGTGGCTGTAGATGTTGTCAATCCTAACCAGGCGGGGTTGCAGGTCGCGTCCGCGCGCGATGACGTTGGCGAAGAAGTGCGGCTCGTAGCTCTCCCCGCCCTGGCTGACGCCGAAGTTGAGGCGGCGCGGCGCGGCGGGCTGGTCGGTGATGCCCACGCTATATTGCGGCCCGCTGTTCGTCTTTAGCGCTTCGGTTCCCAGCAGACCCAGACTGACTCTGTAAGCGGGCGGCAGTTCGGGGTGCAACTCGAAGCGCGCCCGCTCGAACCACTGCACCATGAAGCCGTGATCGAGATAAGCCTCGCTGATTGGGTAGCCAAAGAGCGCCAGCCCGCCATTGCGCGTCCAGTAGTCCTGAAAGTCGGCGCTGATGTTGTGCTGGGTTGCCACGAAGTAACCGCCGACCGTAGATGGAGCAGCCCGGAATGGCGTCTGGTCGAGCCATAGCGCGGTCTGCTCCCGCCCCAGCAACCCCAGCGACACACGGTAAGCCCCCGGCAATTCGGGGTGGTACTCGAAGCGTTCGCGCTCGAAATACTGGGTGAGGTAGCCGTTCTGCTGCGTCGCCTCGGTCAGCGGGTAGCCAAACAGGGCCAGCCCCCCATGCGCGTCGTAGTAGCTGAGGAACGGCTCGGCAAGGGTATGGCCGGTCTCAGGGTAGAGCCGCGCCGCCTCGCCTGCTCGTGACGCCACTGGGGGGTCGTTCAGCGTAACCAGCATGATAAAGATGAAAGAGACCGCCCACTTTCCATTTCGCCAGACTCTGGCGACCGCGTTGTCGCTCATCATCTCCCTCCTACGTTGAGGCTGCTACCTGTTCGTTGCTATGTTGCTGCCGGGTGGATTATAGCACAAATTAAGAAGCAAGTGAAACATCAGGGTGTGCTTCACGACTTCGTTTTTGATTGACACAAACCCGCTTTTATGTTACCATTTTGCTGAGAAAGGCAGCCTTTTTGCCAACTACTGCTCCGTTTGCCAACAGGAGACCCCGATAATTATGTCCGTTCAGCCCACTACCCCAGCCAATCCGCTAAGTAACTTTTCCGCCGATGCGCTACGCTGCTACAATGCGGCAAAGGACGCAGCGCGCGGGCTGCATAGCAGCGAGTTGAACACCCTGCACCTGCTACTCGGCTGCCTCACCGAGGCGGGGGCGCTGCTGCCGCTGGCCGAGATTGAGGAGAGCAAACCGGAGTCTTCCGCTGCGGTTGCGGCCCAGTTGTTCAGCGCCGCAGCCGAGGGCCAACCTACCGACTCGCCCGCCGACAGGCCGAAGCTGAGGCCGACCGCCGCGCTGCGCGCTACACTGGCGCAGGCGGGCAAACTGGCTGGTTCCGGCGCGGTCGAACCGGTGCATCTGCTCACTGCCACTCTTGCTAACCTTGAACCCGCCGCCACTGCCTTGCTTGAGCGGCTCGACCTCCACCCCGCGCAGTGGCTGGCCCACCTGCAAGCTAATCCGCCCAGCCTGCCTGCCCCCGACCCGCGCGCCGCGCAGCAGCAGAAGCTGAACCATACGCCCACTCCCTTCCTCGAAAAGTTCACCCGCGACCTGACCAAAATGGCGAAGGACGGCAAGCTCGGCCCAATCGTAGGTCGCGACAAGGAGATCAAGGCGGTTATCGAGGTGCTGTGCAAACTGAACAAGAACAACCCCGCCCTCATCGGCGAACCAGGGGTGGGCAAGACCGCAATCGTCGAAGGCCTCGCCATCCGCATCTCCGAGGGTGATGTGCCGCCCCAAATCCAGAACCGCCGCGTGGTGGCGCTGGATATGGCCTCCTTGGTGGCCGGTTCACAGTATCGCGGCGAATTCGAAGAGCGGCTCAAGGGGGTGTTGAGCGACACGATAGCAATCCGCGCCATCCTGTTCGTTGACGAGCTGCACACCCTGATCGGCGCAGGCAGCACGGAAGGCACGCTCGACGCCGCCAACATCCTTAAGCCGCCGCTGGCGCGCGGCGAGATCAGCTGCATTGGGGCAACCACCGCCCATGAGTATCGCAAGTACATCGAGCGCGACGGCGCGCTGGAGCGTCGCTTCCAGCCGCTGACTGTGGCCGAACCCAGCCCCGAAGCAACCGTCACCATCCTCGAAGCTCTGCGCCCGCGGCTCGAGGCTCACCACAGCCTGAAGATCAATGATAGTGACATCAAGACCGCGGTCGAACTGGGCCGCAAGTACCTGCGCAACCGCTACTTCCCCGACAAGGCGATTGACATCCTGCAAACCGCTGCCGCCCGCGCCGAAATCGCCGAGTACGAGAGTAGCCGCCCCAACGCCATCCTCAGCGGCAAGCGCCCCAGCCTGAAGGTGGGCGACTTTCTGCTTGCGGTAGTTAGCGAGATGACCAACCTGCCGCTCGA
>QHBQ01000048.1 GCA_003243865.1 Candidatus Chloroheliales bacterium
GTTGGCGTTGGCACATCGGTATCTGGCTCCTTGAGCGTGGTGATTGGCGTGCTGTTGCCTTGAGCGTCTACCATGCTGAGTGGATAATCGGTCGCGGTTGTCCTTCCATCCCTAGTGGTGTAGCTGGGAACAAATCTAACTGCTTTGCCCGGCAAGCCAGCCACCAGATTGGGCTGGACACCTTGGTCGCAGCCAGCCAACGTACCGCCTATAACCGCCGCGATGAGGAGCATAACGAACAATCCGGAGTTGCCACGCAGTCTTGATGCCATTGCCTTGCCTACCTTTCACCTGTTGCCTACATTATGCACGTAATACCTGTTGTCTACATTGTACACGTAATAAAAGATATACGCAATAAAGGCGCTGCGGGTTGCAGCCATTATCATAACAACAATGCCCGTCATGTACATGACGGGCATCATCTTTAATCCGTTTATTATTACAACCGCAGATGGGGGGTCAGCTGTTCATGACGTAGGGGCGAATCGCATACGCCCATAGGCAGCAAATTAGGACGAAAGCCGAGGGTGAGCCAGGGGGTCTGGGGGTCTGCCCCCAGCTGATGCAAACTCGCCCGTGCCATTTGTAAGCATATCCGTCGCCCTTTCAGGCATTGCACAATGATGCTTAATCCCAGCCTTGCTGCCGGTCAGCCACTGGGGGCTTACCCCCAGACCCCCTGTATGTTCCCCATCCTGTTCTTATTTTGATGCCTATGGGGCGTGTGGCGCACACCCAGCTAATTACGGAGCGCAACCCAGTACCTCGCCAGCGATCCTGACCGGCTTGCCACCTGCCATCGCCATCCCATGCCAGCCGCGCCAGCCAACTTCGCCATCATAGTAGTAAAGGCTCTCATTGCACCAGAGCAGGCGGAACGGGTGGTTCAAGCCCGCAATGACTTTGACTGGCTGGCTGTTGAGGGTCAAATCTACGCGCCAGATCGTGGCAGCCCCTTGCTGTTCTGTGCCAGTCACCGTCGGTCTTTCTTCGACATAGGCAAGCGAATGACCATCCGAGGAGAGGGTGAAGTTGAAAGCCCCAACTGAGAAGTCATCGCCAGCCGCCGCCCGCGCCACTATCGTGCTGCTGCCACTGGCAATATCGTAACGCTCGAACACGTTTTCCTCCGGGCGGACATTAAAAGGGTCGGGAGATGGCAGCGCCTGGGTCGAGGTGACAGTCCTATAGTAAAGCTCCTTGCCATCCGGCGAGAGGATCTCGTCGTAGATGTTGTTACCCTCGTGTGGCAAATTAAGCACCAAGACCTGCCCTTGCGGGCTAACCTGCTCCACTACCTCACCACCACCTTGACCTGGCAGCTTGATGACATGGGCATAGATTAGCCCATCAGCCGCAGACCAGCCGATTATGCTGAAGGCTTTAAGGTTGGGGATAGGAGCGATCTGGCTGTTCTTCAGGTTCAGCAGGTAGTAATTTCTGTTCCGGCGGTCAGGGATTATCAATTGAGTACCATTGGGCGAGAAAGGTGTTGTAAAGTAGGATTGCCCCACATAAGGATCAATCACAGGTGGGGCCTGGTATTGGCTGGCCGCGCCAGTGTTCAGGTCAACAATCTCAATCTGGGCAGGACTGCCCGCTGAAAGGCCGTGAGATAGACCAAACTCAGGCTCGGCAGGGATGAAGCGGGCGAGTTTGCCGGAACCGTAGGCGAATATGTGCAGGTAGATGCCTGCTACGTCGGTATTCGGCTCCTTGAGGGTGGTGATGGCCCTGCTATGACCCTGCGCGTCCACCGCACTGAGTGCGAACTCGCCTGCTATGCCGGGGTCGTCGCCATTGTTGTAGGCCCGGGTATACCTGATTGCCTCGTCCGATGCTGAGAATGCTGGACCAGGTTGAACGTTCTGGTCGCAGCCAGCCAGTGCGCCAGCTACAGCTACTGCAAGTAGAAGCGTAACGAACAGGCTATGCGTGCCAAACGATTTTGATTCCATGTAAATGCCTGCCTTTCATCTGATGCTACACTATATACGCAACCAGATGCTCCAGGTTGCAGCGCAAAGCAGTTATGGTATAATACAATATAAGCAATCCGAACAATCCTGCTGAGGATAACGAATGTCACCCGCTGAGAAGATCGCCTTTATACAAGCGCAGTTTGCCGCAGACAACTATGAGTATAGCGGCCATGCAGACCGAAACCTGGACAAGAGAGGCATTACCGACGCTGAGATACTCGAAGCAGCAACCAACGCTCAAATCGTCGAAGATTATCCCAATGACCCTCGCGGGGCTTCCTGCCTTATTGCAGGCTATTCCAACAAAAGTCGCCCTTTGCATATCCTTTGCACCGTTACGCGACCCAAAATGCTTGTAATTACTCTTTACGAACCTGATCCAGCGGAGTTCATCACTCCTACACAAAGGAGACAGCAATGAAATGCGACGTAAAAGGCTGCCCTGGTGAGTACAAAGCGGAGCTACTAGCACTCGTCAAGCACCGCCAGCAGCAGCTAATCGTAATTGATAATGTTCCCGCCAGCGTCTGCGATTTCTGTGGACAGACACTGATCAGCCCTGAAACCGTGAGGCAGATGGAAAGGATTAAGCAATCATCCGCGCTTCAGCCAACTACCACTGCGCCGGTATACGACTTCGCCCAGGGCGCAACCATGCCAACCGCTGACGAATTGGTAACGGCGGGACGGTAAGCCCTAGCAAGCGCTTTGCTATTGAGCATCCATAACAACAATGCCCGTCGCAAATGCGACGGGCATCAACTTGCAACCTGCAACTTGCGACTAAAAGCCTACACCGACAGCAGCGCCCGCTTGATCAGGGCGGCGGCGAGCGGTGCTTTGTAGGCATTGTGTTCGAGGGGGTGAGCGTCACGCATCGCGTTGTGGGCGGCGCGGTCGGCCAGGCCAGAGTGCAGCTCGCTGCGGGTGCGCCCGGTCACCTCCTGCTCGGCGATGCTGGCGCGGTAGGGCGTAGGCGCAACCCCGCCGAGGATGATGTCGGCGCGGGCGACCCGCTCCCCATCCCAGGTGATGCGGGCCGCGACACTGACCAGGGCGAAACCCCAGGTCTGCCGATCCATCATCTTGAGGTAGACGCTGTGCGTATCGAGCGGCGGGGTTGGGATAGTGATACCGGTAATCAGTTCGTCGTCATCGAGCTGGTTCAGGGCGCGTCGTTCGGGGGTGGGATTGATGAAAAATTGCTCCACTTTGAGATCGCGTTGCGCGGACGGGCCGAGAATGTGCAGGGTGGCATCGAAGGCGATTAGCGCCTGGGCCGGGTCCGAGGGATTGACGGTAATGCAGTGGCCCTGGTCGAGGATGG
>QHBQ01000022.1 GCA_003243865.1 Candidatus Chloroheliales bacterium
CTGGGGAAGTAATACCAGTTGGCGGTAGTCAGCGGCGGGGCGATCGCGAAGTCGCCGTGCAGCAGCGCCTTGGCGATTAGCCCGATCTCCGCCTCATCGCTGTGTATCCCGATCACATTGTAGCTGAGGCCATCGGCGCGAAACCAAATCGCCGCCAGCAGAATCAGGCCGAGCAGCAGCCACTCCCGGCGGGCCGCTTGCCCGCTGCGCCGCTGGGTTGGCCCATCATCCTCTGCCGCGCTCAACTCATCAGGGTTGGGCGCAGCCAGCGGCCACACGCCTAGCTCCTGCCCAGCGCAGGCAAGGCCAAACAGGGCCAGGCTGGCCGCCCACAGCAGCAGCGCCCGCCAGTCGAGCTGATCGCGCTGGTGCATTATCACTGCGACCACGCTAATCAACAGGGCAACTGCTCCCAGCGCCAGCCGCCAGCGTCGCCACCGCTTGAAAGCCGCCAGCCTGCGCCAAATCCGCGCCGGTGCAATCGCTGGCTCGGCGACATAGACAGCGGCAAGGTAGCGCGCCTGCCGATTCGGGCTGCCCGCATTGCCAGCTAGCGGCGCGCCAGCCACACGGCGCACCCGCAGGGTAGTGGCTACTCCTGATGTGGCATCGCTAGCGGCGGGAACATAGCTGCCGATACGAAAGAAGCGGCGATTCTGGTAGCTGAACAGATAGCCGAGCACCAGTACGCTGGCGGCCAGCAGATACAGGCCCGCGCCCGCCAGGTCGTGGGCCTCGTAAGTTAGCTGCGCCTGCCATGCGATCAGCAGCGCAGCGATGCTAGCAATAAAGCCCCTGCCGCGAAGCAAGGGCATAGCCAGGCGGCGGAGCGGCTTCATCCGCCGCTGTAGAAAGGCTGCCATCATATTGATTAAGGGAACGTCGCAATTCAGGGCTGGCGCGTGCCGATCGCCGACGGCGTGGCGCCAGCCGGTATAGGGGCGGCGCTTGATGCTGGCGTTGGGAACGATGACCTCAAGAGCATCATGCGGCTCAGGTCGGTGGTCTGAATAGCCTTGATAACCTTGTTCTCCTCGTCCTGGCTCAAGTTGCCAGACTTTACCTGCCGTTCAAGATCAGGCGTGATCGTCTTGATAATCGCATCTTTCAAATCCTGTTCGCTGACCCCCTTGCCCTTGGCAATGTCAGCTATGGTGCTGCCCTTCACCAGCTCGTTCTTTAGTTCTTCGTCGCTGATGCCCAGCCGCGCGGCAACCGCCTGGAATATCTGCGGCATCAGTTTCTGCAGCAGCACCTCTTCGGGGGTGAGGTCAGTGCCTGAACTCTTGAACGTTGCGCCTGGCGGCGGGGTGTAGGTAAAGACGGAATTGTCAATCGGCTGGTTGTACTGCACGTCGGTTGCCTCAGTTATACCATCGGTTGTTATGATTCGCAGCACGAAGTAAGTCTGCTGGTCAACCCAGACTACGCGTGCGAAGCTGGTTGTGAGGGCCAAGCAGGTGTATCTGCCAAGATTGATCACGTAAACGGGGCGGCCCGCAACCGTATCAACGCCGCTGACCGAGGGGTGATAGCAACCATCGCTCAACCAGCGCAGACTGTCGTTGTCGCCCAACACCCCTTCGAGCGGATGTTGGCTGCCTTTAACGTTATTGAGCGCGGCAACAAGGCCGACGTAGGCCACATTGCTGGTGCTATCGTAGCTCGACAGGGTAACGCCATCGCTAACTTCGATGGTTTGTTGCTTGTCGGGAGGCGCTTGCGTAGAAGCTGACCCCGCTCCCTTGCTTTCAATCCGCCAGCGGTTGGGAGATTGGAACAGGATGGTACGCTCTGTCTCGGTCAGTGCAAAGCTCCGGATCTGGTCGGACTCCATTGTTTTCTTCGCATAGCCAGCGATCTGCTCAATGCTCGGCAACTGCGCGGTGGGCGACGCGGATGCGCCATTGCCGCTACCAGCATACTGCGGATTGCGGCCCGACAGGATACCGGCAAGCAGCGCCGCGCCGATGACTAGCAGGGCCAGCATCGCGGTGGTTGCCAGGCGCGGCATCAGCCAACTTTGCAGCGGGAAGCGGCGCGGCGGGGTAGGGCTGACTGCAGCTGCTTGATCGGCGCTGGCCAAGTTGGCCGGGGCTGACGACGCGGCCAGCCGCTGCTCCAGCCGCCAGGCGAAGGTGCTGGGCGGCTCGGCGGCCTCGGCCTGCTGATACAGCCGCTGTGCGAGGCTGACCATCTTGGCATCGAGTTCCGCTGGGGGTAGGGCTTGCAAGTTGTGTGCCAGTGCGTCGCAATACTCTTCAAGCAGCCTGGCTTGCTGTTGCTGATAATTTGTCATTGGCTACCTCCGCTGACGCCTCGCTGCTGCGGCTCCTGATTAGCTCGCGCAGCCGATTGAAGGCGCGAAATCGTATCATCCTGACCGTGCCAGCGCCCCTGCCGATCGCCACGCCGATTTGCCCGCTGTTCAGACCAGCTAGTTGTAGCTCCAGCACGGTGCGCTGCTCTTGGGTTAGTAGCGCGAGCGTGGCGTGTAGATCATCGTAATCGGCGCGTTCGAGGCTAACAGCTTCGGGCGTCGGTGCGCTGTCCGCCAACTCGCCCGCCTGCTCGAACGGCACCTGGGGGCGCTGCCGCCGCTGCGCGTCCACCACCGTGTTGTGGGCGATGCGAAACAGCCAGCCCGCGAACCCCTGGTTGCGATAATTGTTCAGCGCGGTCAGCGCCTTGAGGAAGGTGTCGCTGGTCGCATCCTCAGCCGCCTCGTGGCTGCCCAGGCGGATGTAGCAGTAACGATAGACCGGCCTGAAGTAGCG
>QHBQ01000323.1:0-845 GCA_003243865.1 Candidatus Chloroheliales bacterium
CCCGCAATGATCGTACGCAGCCAGTCGCCGCCCTCAGTGGCGGGGTGGCGGGCGACGATGAACTGGTCGGCGGCCAGCAGCATCTCGGCGTGCAATGCGGCAAGGACATCATCGCTGATCGGCTGACCGTCGGCGAGGGGGCAGAGTTCGGCATCAAGCGGGGCGGGGTCGAGTTGCGCCTTGTGCAGCAGGTCAAGCGGGCGGCTCTGTGCTGCCTGCAGGCTGGCAGCCTGGTCGAGGCTGATGCTAGCGCGCGGCTCGCTACTGACGATGACCGCCAAGCTGTCGCCCTGCTTGAGCGACAGCTTGATGATGCAGGGGGCGTAGAGGTCTTCCATGTAGTCTAGCCCACGCTCCCGCTCGGCGCGATAAACGAAATGCCAGTACCAAACCCCCACCGGGATGATGGTGGCAGGCTGGCTGACGGTCAGGCGGTAGGGGGTAGCGGTGGGGTACGCCTGGATCTCGCAGTCGCTGGAATGTTCGTCACTGCTGGGGGTGACGAGAAAGTTCCAATCGAGCGCGCCGTGGGTCATGTTGTGGTAGTCGCGGAAGTTAGCGAAGGGGCGCAGGGTTAGCTCAAGCGGGCCGTCACTGTTGGTCGCGGTGTACTGGATGTAGGTGGTATTCTTGCCCTGCTCCATCCAGATGCGCTTCTCCAGCCGCGCCAGGCCGATGTGATAGTTAAAGGTGGCGATGCCATGCTCAAGGGTGAAATCTTCGAGGTGGACAAAACCGGCAGGGTTTAGCTTGTCGTCGGGATACTCGTTGGTACCGAGGTAGTAGGTAGTGCCATCAATCTCCACCTCCTCGTCCATCTTGGCAAGCATCACCAGGCGATCAAC